>CAYNZF010000074.1:0-9885 GCA_964401615.1 uncultured Oscillospiraceae bacterium | reverse complement strand
AAAGGAGATCCGGCGTATACCGTCGTGCAAGTGGCCACTAACGATCTTATCATTCTAGTTGCTTTTACACCCCTGGTCGCTTTCCTGCTCGGCGTCGGCGGTGTCAGTATACCGTGGAATACCCTGATTATCTCAGTTGTGCTTTTTGTGGTGATTCCCTTGACCGCAGGGGTCCTTACCCGCAGCACGATCATCAATCATAAAGGTGAGCAGTATTTCACCGAAAGTTTCCTCCCGAAATTCGGCAACGCCACCACAATCGGCTTACTCCTGACTCTGATCATCATTTTCTCTTTTCAGGGCCAGGTGATTTTGGACAATCCCTTACACATCCTGCTGATTGCAATTCCCCTGATCATTCAAACTTTCCTGATCTTTTTCATCGCCTATTTCGCGAGTAAACTGCTGAAGATACCTCACAAAATCGCAGCGCCTGCAGGGATGATCGGAGCTTCAAATTTCTTTGAACTATCCGTCGCCGTCGCAATCGCCCTTTTCGGAACTCAAAGTCCCGTCGCACTGGCGACGATCGTCGGCGTACTGGTTGAAGTGCCGGTCATGCTGATGTTGGTTAAAATAGCCAATAATACAAAAGGATGGTTTCCCGCATGAACAAAGTTAAAGTCGCCTTCATCTGTGTCCATAATTCCTGTCGCAGTCAAATAGCAGAAGCCCTGGGTAAAAAGCTTGCCGCTGACGTCTTTGAAAGCTACTCAGGCGGAACGGAAACAAAACCCCGCATCAACCAGGACGCGGTCAGATTGATGAAAGACATTTATCAAATCGACATGGAAGAAAGCCAGCACTCCAAACTGCTGGATGAAGTTCCTGCTGTTGACGTCGTCGTCACTATGGGCTGCAATGTCGAATGTCCCTGGTTCCCCAGCCGACACCGTGAGGATTGGGGTCTCGACGATCCCAGCGGTCAAGCCGATGAAGTTTACAAAGAGACGATCACGCAGATACACAGCAAGATCCTGGATCTCAAGGAACGCATCCAAAGCGGCGCCATTTTGGCTGGAAAATAGGCTTTCGAGCAAGTGAAAAGGCATGCTATAATTCCCGCAAGGGAATGAAGTACTCCCGCAGAAATTCTGAAACTGCTTTAAGCTGATGACTTCTACTGCTGTAGAACCGTCAGCTTTTTTTGTTTGATTGATAAATTGCAGAGGTGAGCCGGAAGATGAAATGTTAGTCAGTTTGGCCTTGATTTTTTTATGCGGGATGAGCCTTGGACATATCATGGCAAAACTGCATCTGCCGTCGCTGCTTGGTATGCTGATCAGCGGTATCGTTTTAGGTCCCTTCGTCCTGGATTTACTGGATCCGAGTATTCTGGGAATTTCGGCGGAACTGAGGCAGATCGCGCTGATCATCATTTTACTGCGAGCAGGCATGAATCTTGATTTCGCGGATTTGATCAAGGTTGGCCGCCCTGCTGCCCTGATGTCTTTTATACCGGCGACTTTTGAAATGGCCGCTTATACCCTGCTCGCGCCCCTTCTTCTGGGCATTTCTTATCTTGAAGCCGCCATCATGGGTGCCGTTTTGGCCGCGGTTTCGCCGGCGGTCGTTGTTCCGAGGATGCTCAGCTTAATTGAAGAAGGCTATGGCAAAATCAAGCCGATCCCCCAGCTCATCATGGCCGGAGCCTCGGTGGACGACGTTTATGTGATCGTGCTCTTTACGGCTTTTATGGGTTTGGCCCGCGGGCAGGCCATCAACGCATCCGGATTTCTGGAGATTCCGCTGGCCATCGTCAGCGCCGCCGCAGTAGGCTTTCTATTGGCCTCGGCCTTAACCTGGTTTTTTAAAAAGATGCACATGCGTGATACAAGCAAGGTTTTGATCCTCCTGGGTATTGCCTTTTTACTTGTAAGCTCCGAAACCTGGCTGAAGGGCACTGTGCCTTTTTCCGGACTTCTGGCGGTGATGACCATGGGAATCGTGCTGGCCAAGCGCTACAGTAAATTGACCGGGCGCCTCTCCGGCAAGTTTTCCAAACTGTGGGTGGCCGCTGAACTCATGCTCTTTGTTTTGGTGGGAGCGAACGTCGATATACAATTTGCGTTCAAGGCCGGTCCGAGCGTGATTTTATTGGTTTTGGCCTGTTTGAGCTTTCGCGTTCTGGGCGTCTGGCTCAGTTTGATCGGAACGCGCTTCACAAGAGCTAAAAAAATCTTCTGCTTTTTTTCCTATCTGCCGAAAGCAACGGTACAAGCAGCTATCGGAGCCGTGCCCCTGGCTATGGGAATCGGTGCGGGAGAAATCATCCTGACGGTGGCGGTTGTGGCCATAATGATTACTGCGCCGCTGGGGGCCGTGCTTATTGATCTGAGTTACCGCAAGTTATTGACCTCAGCATCGGACAGAAGCGTCTGAAGGGCAAAGTCACCCAGTAATGTAAAAAGAATTTACCGGAATAACGTGACAAATCAGGCAATAAATAAGAGAATAACGTTACAAAAGTTCTTAAAAAATCCAAAATTAGATGAAAACAGGTACGAAGGAGAAACGAGAATGGAAGCTGTCGCCCAAACCTTGAAAATCCGCTACGGTCGCACCATGCTGATCGGCCTCGGTTTTTTCGCATCCTCACTGCTCTGGTCACTCTACAATAGTTTTGTCCCGCTGATCCTCAAGGACTACATTGCCTCGACCACGGTAATCGGCGCTATCATGACCATCGACAACTTCTTCGGAGTGGTTTTTCAACCTTTATTCGGTTCTCTGAGCGACAAGACCCGTACACCCATAGGAAAGCGTATGCCCTACATTGTGGTAGCCGCGCCGATTTGTGCTTTTTTCTTTTTTCTGATTCCACAAATGCAAACGCTCGTCTCGCTCATGCTGGTCGTCATTGTTTTCAATCTGGGGATGTCCATTTGGCGTTCTCCGATGATTGCCTTGATGCCCGATATGACACCCGCACCTTTGCGCAGCCGCGCGAACGGAATTATCAATCTGATGGGTGGCCTGGCTTCAATCGTGGCCTTCCTGATCGGTGGCAAAATCGCCGATGCTTTCGGCCGTCGCAGCACCTTTATCATGGGCAGTGCGGTCATGCTGTTCGCTGTGGCTGCCTTGTTCCTGTTTGTGAAAGAAAATAGGATCAGCAAACTTGAAGCCTCCACGGCAGCGGAAGCACAAAAAGGCGGTGGTTTGGCTGCCTTTAAACGCTTACCGAAAACACAGCGAAAAAGTCTGCTCTTCTTACTATTGGCGATTTTCTTCTGGTTCTGCGCATACAACGCGGTCGAAACCTTTTTTACCAGTTACGCGACGACACACCTGGGACAAAGCGACGGTCAGTCTGCCATGCTCCTGGCCTTCTTTTCAATTGCCTTTGTGGTTTTTGCGGTTCCTTCCGGATTTTTGGCGGAACACCTGGGGCGGAAACGCACGATTATTCTGGGCCTCTGTGGCCAGGTGCTGGTCTTCCTGCCGATGATCTGGATATCAAATATCTGGCTGCTGCGCGGACTTCTCATACTTGGGGGACTTCTGTGGGCCTGCATCAATATCAATTCACTGCCCATGGTACTTGACTTGGCTGGTGCGAATGAGTTGGGGACATTTACAGGCTACTACTACTTCTTTTCGTTCAGCGCCGCCATTGCCAGCCCCATTTTGTTTGGCATGGTGAGAGACATTTCTCAAACCTTTACCAGCCTGTTTGCCTATGCCCCGCTGTTTTTCGGCCTGGCTTTGATCAGTATGCTGCAGGTGCGGCATGGCGAACACGAAACGCTCGAAGAAAACACGATTGGAAAAAGCTGAATTCCTTCAAGCCCCATATAGGGCCGTTTTAAGTGCAGTCAGCAATGCTTGTTGTATGCGGCTATTTAATTTATACTGTGTAATCACTTAAATTTCAGTCGCACGCTTGCGACAGGAGGGGGACATATGTGGCGTTACACACTTAAGCGAGTATTGCTCGCGATTGTGACGGTGTTTATCGTTATTACTTTGACTTTTTTCACGATGAACGCTGTACCCGGAGGTCCATTCAATAAAGAAAAAGCTACGGATCCGGCCATAAAGCGCGTCCTGGAAGAACGCTTTCATCTAAATGAGCCGGTCTCCAAACAGTTTACCTATTATTTAGGAAATCTTGCAGAAGGCAATTTTGGGATTTCTTTAAAGTCGGGACGCGAAATCAGCACAGAAATTTTCACGGCTTTCAAGGTATCGGCGACAATCGGCGGAATGGCAGCTTTGGTCGCACTTTTTCTCGGCCTGACCCTGGGAACCGTCGCTTCGCTTTTCCGCAATCGCTGGCCGGACCGGCTGATCGTTTTTCTCACGACTTTTCTTGTTTCAGTCCCCAGTTTTGTGCTGGCCACACTCCTCTTACTGATATTCAGCCTGCAGTTGAAGTGGATTCCTGTTTTTAACCTGAACAATCCCAATTTACTGCTGCCGGTCATCGCGCTGTCCATGTACCCGATGGCCTACATTACGCGCTTGACCAAATCGAGCATGCTGGATGTGCTCGGACAAGACTACATCCGTACTGCGCGCGCCAAGGGCGTGTCCTTCGTCATGGTCACTTTTAAACATGGCCTGCGCAATGCGGTTTTGCCTGTTGTCACTTACATCGGACCCATGCTGGCCTACATTTTGACCGGCAGCATGGTGGTCGAAACGGTATTTACCATTGGTGGTCTGGGCTCTAAGTTCGTGACCGGCATTCAGAACCGTGATTATCCCATGATCATGGGCACGACCATATTTTTGGCGGTCCTGATGGTCGTTTTAAATCTGCTCAGCGACTTGATTTATAAATTGGTTGATCCCCGGATAAAATTCAGCTGATCCCAGTCTAAAAGAATGCTTTCGAAGTAAAGGAAATAGATATGCACAACGAATCGAATCAGGGCTTGACCTCGGCTGCCGTCCCGGAGCCGGATTTCAAGCGTCAAGTTTTCAGTACGCAGCTTGATCTGTCCAAATTCACACTTGCCAGTGAAGCGGATAAATTGCAGCAGGACGTCATGCGTGAATCGACCACTTTTTTTAAAGATGGTATAAAAAAACTCAGTAAAAATTATTTAGCCATGGGCAGTATTATCGTTTTGGTTTTAATACTCTTACTGATTTTCTTTGTGCCGCGCTTTGTGCCCTATGGCTATGATGAAGTGATCAGGGTGGATGGAAAACGCGACCGCGGTATGGCTAACCTCGCGCCTTTTACCTATTCGGAAATGGAAGAAAAATATATTGCGGAGGGCGGAGAAATCTTCCCGCACATCATGGGCACAGATGAAATCGGCCGTGATTATTTTGTTCGTGTGATTTATGGAACCCGTGTTTCTCTGGCGGTGGGCTTTTTTGCCAGTTTGGTCGTCCTGCTGATCGGTCTGTTTTACGGTTCGATTTCGGGCTACTTTGGTGGAAAAATCGACATGATCATGATGCGTATCGTTGATATCATCTATTCACTCCCTGATACCCTGGTCATAATTTTACTTTCAGTCGTTTTGGATGAGACCTTGAAAAATGCGCTGAGCGGGACCGTACTGGCGAAAATCGGTGTCAACATGATCAGCCTCTTTATTGTTTATGGTTTGCTCTATTGGGTCAGCATGGCCCGGCTGGTGCGCGGACAGATTCTCAGCATCAAGGAAAACGAATATGTTCTGGCTGCGAAATCCATCGGAGCCGGCTCCGGACGAATCATCCGCAAGCATGTCCTGCCCAATGCCATGGGTGTTATCTTTATCTCAACGGCTTTACAAATCCCTTCGGCCATTTTTACCGAAAGCTTTTTGAGTTTCATCGGCCTGGGTGTACAAAAACCGATGCCCAGTCTCGGTTCACTTGCTTCGCAGGCACGCTCCGGCCTGCAGAGCTATCCTTTCAAATTGTTCTTCCCCGCGCTGATGATCTGTCTCATCGTCTTGGCCTTTAACCTCCTGGGTGATGGCCTGCGCGACGCCTTCGATCCGAAGTTGAGGAAATAAAATGAGTGATAATTTATTAAGCGTAAGAGATTTACAAACCACCTTTTTCACCGAAGAAGGAGAAATCAAGGCGGTCAACCACGTCAGTTTCAATCTGGAAAAAGGTAAGGTCCTGGGAATCGTCGGTGAGTCGGGTTCCGGCAAAAGCGTCACAGCCTACACGGTCATGCGCATTCTCGATCCGGCCGCGAAAATTGTCGGAGGCCAGGTTTTACTTGACGGCCAGGATCTGGTTCAGCTCAGCGAAAAAGAAATGCGAAAAGTACGCGGCGACCGCATCAGCATCATATTCCAGGATCCTATGACCTCATTGAACCCGGTATACACCATCGGCAATCAGATCACGGAAGGAATCCGTCTCCACACGCAGCGCAATCACAGTGAAGCGGCCCGGAGAGCACTCGAACTGATGGAACTTGTCGGCATAAATGAGCCTGAAAAGCGTCTCAAACAATACCCCCATGAGCTGTCCGGCGGCATGCGCCAACGTGTCATGATTGCGATGGCCCTGGCCGTGGAACCCGATATCTTGATTGCGGATGAACCCACTACGGCTTTGGACGTGACCATCCAGGCGCAGATTCTTGAACAAATCAAAGAAATTCAGAAAAAAATGGGCATGGCGGTCATCATGATCACACATGATCTTGGTGTAATTGCAGACATGTGCGATGAGATCATCGTCTTGTACGCCGGCCGGGTCTGCGAACGCGGCACAGCAGATGAGATATTTTACAATCCTCGTCACGAATACACCAAAGGCTTGATCCGGTCCATTCCTAAATTGACCAAGACCAATGAAAAACTGATACCTATTGCCGGAACGCCCCTTGACTTGTTGAACTTGCCCAAAGGTTGTTTCTTCGCGTCACGCTGTGCATCAGCGATGCAGATCTGCCTGGAAGAACAACCTGCGGAAATCCGCATTAATGAAGACCATCTCGCCTCCTGTTGGGTGAATGTGCGCGAGCAACTTACTGCCGCCGCGTCAGATGGGATGGAGGCCGAGCCAAATGTCTGAAAATCTAGTTGAAGTAAAAAACCTTTGCCAGTATTTTCCTGTAAAATCAGGAATATTCAAAACGCTTCCGCTCAAAGCAGTGGACGATGTCTCATTTTACATCAAAAAGGGTGAAACCCTCGGTTTGGTAGGGGAGTCCGGCTGTGGAAAAACGACGGTCGGCCGCACCATGCTGCAACTTTACAAACCCACTTCCGGCCAGGTCTTTTTTGAAGGCGAAGAAGTGACCGCCCACAACATCAATCATTATCGCAGAAAAATGCAGATGGTTTTTCAAGATCCTTATTCATCACTCAATCCACGCATGACCGTGGGTGATATCGTCGGTGAACCCCTGGACGTCCATAAACTGTGCAAAACCAATAAAGAGCGAGATGATAAGGTTCATAGTCTTTTAGAAACCGTCGGCCTGAACAGTGAGCACGCCAACCGCTACGCCCATGAATTTTCCGGCGGCCAGCGCCAGCGTATCGGCATTGCCCGCGCTCTGGCTGTCGACCCTCGCTTTATCGTTTGCGATGAATCTGTTTCTGCCCTGGACGTTTCCATTCAGGCCCAGATTCTGAACATGTTCAAAGAGCTGCAAGGCCGTTTGAACCTTTCTTACCTCTTCATCGCCCATGACATATTAGTTGTTTCTTATATGAGTGACCGCATCGCCGTGATGTACCTGGGAAAAATTATTGAAATGGCCGAAACAATGGATGTCATCAATCAGCCGATACACCCTTACACCGAATCGCTCTTTTCAGCCATTCCTTTGCCTGATCCCAAAACGGCCAGAAACAGCCAGCGCATCGTCCTGGAAGGAGATGTCCCGAGTCCGCTGCACATCCCGAGCGGCTGTGCTTTCCGCAATCGCTGTAAATACGCCACGCAGATCTGCAGTGAAGTGACACCGGAATTGACGGATAGAGGCAATCAACACATGGTGGCTTGTCATAATCGCTGAGCTTTCGACCAGAAAAGTGGCAAAGCAGAATATAGTCGGTTATAATAGACAATTGTTGTTATTAAAAAAACAAAATGACTTGTTTCTAACTACATAAATTGTAGAGGAAAATAGACACGACAACTTCTCGAAAGAAAAACAGGAGGAAAAGAATGAAGAAAATTTTAGCTCTCGCCCTTACACTTACACTCGCTTTGGGCACACTGGCTTGTGGCGCAAGTGCGACCACCACAGCTGCTGCCGGTGAAACAACCACCGCGGCTGCAGCAGAAACCACAACAGCCGCTGCGGCAGAAACCACTACCGCTGCTGAAACCACCCCCGAGGCCCCGACCGTCGCTAAACTTGACTGGACTGCATATGACACCTTGATTGCAGACATCAAAGCTGAAACCGACACCGTCGCACGTGAGGCCCTGATGCATCAAGCAGAAGATATGCTGATGGAAACCGGTGCCCTCATCCCGCTCTACTACTACAATGACATTTTCCTGGCTAAACCCAACGTTGAAGGATTCTATTCAAACCAGTACGGTTTCAAATTCTTCCACAAAGCCACGAACGGCGACAGCGACACGCTGCGTCTGCAGCTGGCTTCAGAACCCGACCGTCTTGACCCGGCCCTCAACTCCACCGTTGATGGTGCTTGCCTGGCGCTCGCTTCTTTTGCCGGTCTTTTTACCTATGACGATACCGGTGCGGTCGTTCCTGAACTGGCCGACAGCTACACGGTTTCTGAAGATGGCAAAACCTATGTGATCACGCTGAAAGATGGCCTGAAATGGTCTGATGGCAGTGAATTGACCGCTAAAGACTTCGAATATGCCTGGAAACGTGCCACCAATCCGGAAACGGCTGCTGACTATTCCTACATGTTTGATCAGTTCGAAGGTTACGGCGAAGACGGTAAAGAAATCAATGTTACCGCATCTGAAGACGGAAAAACTTTGACCGCAGTTCTCAAGAACCCGGTTGCTTACTTCCTGGATTTACTGGCCTTCCCGACCTATCTTCCTGTGAAGCAGGATGTTGTTGAATCCGCTGAAGGCTACAAAGACGCCGCCGGTGCTGTGGTCAATCCCGGTGCCTGGGCTCTTGAAGCAGGCTTTGTCTCCAATGGTCCTTTTGTCCTTGATGAATGGACCCACAATGAGAGCATGGTCTATGTGAAGAACCCCAACTACTACGACCCTGATTCAGTCAAACTGGAACGTCTCGAATTCATGCTCAGTGCGGATGATGCGGCAATTTATGCAGCTTATCAGTCGGGCGACCTGGATTTCACAGACACTGTACCTGCTGATGAAATCAGCAATCTCATCGACACTCCGGAATTCCATATTGTTGAACAACTCGGCACTTACTACATGACTTTCAATGTCAATTCGGACGTTTTCGCCGGAAAGACCGTTGAACAAGCCAACGCTATGCGTAGAGCAATCAGCCTTCTGGTTGACCGCCAATACATCATCGATACCGTCGCTCAAACCGGTCAAAAACTGGCGACCTCTTTTATTCCTGCCGGAATGTCTGATGGTCATGGTGGCGTCTTCAAAATGGTTGATGAAGATACGACATATCCTGTTGAAGATGGCTACTATCCGGCCGAACCTGATGTAGATGCCGCCTTGGCTCTGCTCGAAGAAGCCGGCTTCAAACTTGATGGCGACAAGCTCTCAGCTGAAACACCGCTTGATTTTGTCTACATCACCAACTCCGGTACCGGTCATGAAGGCATAGCGCAAGTTGTGCAGCAGGACCTGGCCCAAGTCGGTATCAACATGGAAATTAAAACGGCTGACTGGAACGTCTTCCTGAACGACCGTAAGGCGGGTAACTTCACATTGGCACGTAATGGCTGGATCGCTGACTTCAACGACCCGATCAACATGCTCGAAATGTGGACCTCCACCAGCGGTAACAACGACGCTCAATTCGGTAAATAA
>CAYNZF010000073.1:0-10318 GCA_964401615.1 uncultured Oscillospiraceae bacterium | reverse complement strand
GAAACCGTTTTTTTCTTTAAACTCAAAGGTGCGCTGCTTTTACGTTCTTGTAATTGTCCGGCGATTTTGTTTACCTTTTCTGTATGGGAAACCATCGCTGCACTTTGATCCATCATTATTTATTTCTCTCAATCTATCAAATTTTTTCGGTATAAAAGGTCAGACTTTATTTTGGCGGTCCGCTCACTCAACTTGGATCACGATCATGTCACTGGTCATCAGGGTAGCATATGTCACGGGATCGTGGATCTCGAATTTCAGCCCAATTTCTTCAATTTCCGTGATGCTGTTTTTCTCCAAATCGCTCGTCATGACCCGGACCACACCCATGGCCATTTTGCCCGCATGAATGTCGTCGGCATACCAGGGCTTGATCGCATGGCCGTTGATCGTCATCTCGCTGCAGTAAAAGGTCAAATCCTGCTTGTTCTTGTTCTCAATAAAAAGCAGCACCACATCCCGCAGGACACCCTCGCCCTCCTTGTACTGACCGAAAATTCGGACACCCTCCTCGTTGAAGAGCTCCTGCCCCACAGTCAGCGCCGGCTGCTCGACGGTTCCATGAGCCGAGGTAGGGATAAGTACCTCCTTACTCACGAAGAGAATGTCACGGCTTGCTTTATCAAAGACTTCGAAGCTCAGGGCGATATCTGCCACCGTCGTAATGCCGGCCAATTCTTGCCCTAAGCGGTCCAGACGAATCGAATCGTCAAGCGTTTCTCCGGCTGCGGCTGTGTAACTGTCGAGCTCAGCCAGCATGTAATTGTTGATGATGAGGCTGCGCGTGCTGACCCCGATTTCTTTATCGGTCTTGTTTTCGACTTGAATTTGAATTCTCATACCCTTGACCGGGTCATCTGTAAGTGCTTTAGCCGTGATCTTTACACCGCCCTCATCGACAAGGACGGTCTCCGCGATGCTGAGGGATATACCCTGTGTCGCTTCCTGCTCGCTGCTGCTGGGCACAACAGTTTCAGTCGTGGTCTGTGTGGGGGCTTCTGTCGTTTCTTCAGCCGCGGTAGACGTCGGGATCGTTGAACCGGTCGCGGCGCTGCCGCTGCTGCTTGTGGTGGACCCGCTGCTTCCGCATGAAGAAGCCAGGAGCCCTAGGCTGCTTAGTAAAACCAACGCGAAAATCCATTTTTTCATAGCTTTTATGTCCTTTCACTTTTGCCTGATCTTATGGGGATCAACAGCGAAAACAGCTCCGACGCTTTTGGTTCTACTCTTATTGTAGAAGCCTGCAAGGCACGTGTATAGTAGAGATATCTCAGATTTCTTTTTAGTATTTCAATCCCTGAGATCCGGAAATTTTTTCACTGATCAGCTTGGCAAATATGATCGAAAACACAAGACCGGAGGGCTGCTGTGCACATTAAAACGGCGATGATAAACCCTGAATTGCGCGTAGTCGGCACACTGATCCGCGTGATTTTGCCGCGTTTCACTGAGCGAAAATTTCGCCTGGCCAAATGGCCGATCGCACGTAAAAAGGGCAAATGCCGCAGCCAACTAAACTATGAGCAGATTTACATAACCCGTGCGGACGTCAGCATGCTCCGACTCTGCATCTATACCCCCTCAACGCGTCATGAAAATGTTCCGGGTCTGCTGTGGCTGCACGGTGGCGCTTACGCCATTGGAACGCCTGAGCAAGATGAACGCTTTATTGCACGTTTTGTCCAGTCAAGCGCTTGTGTCGTGGTCTCTCCAGACTATCGTTTATCTATCGAAGCACCGTATCCGGCTGCCCTTGAAGACAGCTGCCTTGCTTTGTTGTGGCTAAAGGAACACGGTGGAGAATATGGCATGCGTTCTGACCAGATCATGGTCGGCGGCGACAGCGCGGGCGGCGGATTGGCCGCAGCGCTTGCACTTTTCGCACGGGACAAAGCTGAGGTGTCCATTGCTTTTCAGATGCTTCTATACCCCATGCTTGATGACAGAATGAACACCCATTCTGCGACCGATAATGACGCGCCGATCTGGAACTCCAAATCAAATGAAATCAGCTGGAAACTATATTTGGGTGATTTATATGGAAAGGAATGCGTACCCGTGTATGCTGCTCCGGCACGAAGTCCGGAACTCAGAGGGCTGCCCCCTGCTTGTTCGTACGTCGGGAGCATCGAGCCTTTTCGAGATGAAACCATCGATTACATTGAAAGGCTGCAAGCGGCAGGGATCCAGGTAGATTTCGCGGTTTTTGACGCTTGTTTTCACGGCTTTGATATTCTTTGCCCACGTACAAAAGTCGCCATTGAAGCCACTAATTTTCTGATGACTTGTTTCGCCTATGCTTGTGAGCATTACTTCGCGGTACAGCAGACTGAAGAGAGTGCGTTGTCGGATTAATAGCAACGGCACGGCCAAATTTATTTCTGCCTGTAGGCGCGAGAAAACTCTACGTATGCATCTGCGGATTTTTTCAAAATTTATTTTCCAGCACTTAACAATAATTCTCGTTTAATTGAGCTTTTGTTGTTCTGTAATGCCTTGGCGTATTCCGGAAGCGATTCATTTAGCGCTGCTTCTTTCCAAAATGGCCGCGACGGATGCGGCACCTATCGGAAATGAATCCAGCAACATGCCAAAGAGGATCAATCCCGGCGCGTCATCTGCTTCCGCCGCCAAAAAGATGATCGGCATGGCAAAAAGAGCATATAAAACACTGAAGACAATCGCGCTGTTGCGGATCGCTCTGAGCCTTTTCGCTTCAAGCGTTCCCTCCCGGTCATAAGTATTCAACAAGAGCCACAGCTGAATAAGTGCGTAAAAAAAGCAGATTGCGGCCGCGTATAAACCAATGATGATCGGATATTGAAAAAATGAAAATGCAGGAAAGTTCTTCGCAACTGCGGTTCCGAAGCTTGGCAAAACGAAGATGCTCACAATTACACCGGCCGCTGCCGAAAGCAAAATGATGATGCGCAGGATGATGGACGGTATTTTATTCACGTGATATTTCTCCAAATCAAATAAGTATTTTTCAAATTCGTCTAAAAGTATACAGGAAAATTTCTCATATTCTACCCAATCTTTCGACAGCGTCTTCTATGGATGACACAAAAAAAATGTCTCTCCCTTTGTTACTTTCATAAATAAAATCTTTCAGGGCTTTGCTAGTATAGCCTGAAAAGTCGCCGACGATTGCAAGTTTAATTCGATTTGTCACAAATTTCTGCAAAATTTCACCTGCAAGCCTCGTACTTAAAACAAAAAAATCCTCAATTAGAGCCTCTTTATTCAACACAATGAAATGGCAGCCTGATTCATAGTTCACAGACATCATGAAATCCAGCGCAGACTGTGGGTCAGTGATGCAAATCTCATCACTGTGCACAATCGCTATTTCCTTGCCCTTGCTGGAAATGGTCTTTATGTTCATGTCCGCTCACTCCTCAAGCTTTGCTTCTGTATTTCTATTTCTGTCAAAAACAATGTACGCATTTAGAAGCATGCGCATGAGATATTAATAATATGGGGCGTAGTGGTGTACGAAAATATATTCAACGGTTTTGTCAAGAATTTTCAATCGTCATTGATAACTTGAATTTTGCCCATATTTATCCTCTAAAAAATCAATCGTGGCGCGCATCAGCCTTTTTAATGCCTCTACGTCGATATCTGATAGTTTTTTTATATAGATGCAGGCCTTCCCAATCGTGTACTTGCCCAAGTCATTGAGCAGATGCTCGTGATCAGGATTTCCGGAAAAGACATAAAGTGAGATGGCTGCCTTGCGTGGTGAAAAGCCAAGTAGAAACCAATCCCCTTCCTGTTTGCTGCGGTCAGATTTGTAGTGATAGCGGCCAAAGCCGATCATCGAAGGCCCCCACATCTTGGGAAGATATCCCGTAAACTCCTGCATCAATTTCACGAGGGCATAGCTGTCTTGACGTTTTTGCTCAGAATCTGCAAAGGATTCAATAAATTCATTTACGTCCGCATCGTGTTGTTTGGTTTTCAGTTCTGCCATATAAAGCCTCCTTTATCTCGTTGCCGATACTTCTTTGTTTCAATATTTTTCGATGGCAGCTATATTGACCGGTCTATGCTTCATTTCTGTTACTTCCACCCTATCAGTCTTTGCTTTGAGTTTATCATTTTGCCCTCTTATTTGATGCTATGGTTATGGAAATATTTAAAGCAGGAGGCTTGCGATCGTTTCTTGCCGGTCGCATACGCTTCTACTATGCTTTCTGTATTTGTGGCTACGAATTTTTTTTGATTTTCATCCACCTCAGGTTGAAGAATTTTCCATACGTTCTTGGAATCGACTTTCTGAATTTCAAGCATTGTTCTCTCCTGAAAATAAAATTTTTACTGCCTTTGGGTCAACTTCATCTTCAAAGCTTTAATTTTTGAGATGTTTTTGCTTGTATAAATGACCGCTATGATCAACATGGCCAAAGCGATACCGGCACAGAAAGAAGCCACATCCTCTGTGATTCCACTATCCGCCAAACCTTTTGCGTTCAAAACCAGAAATATTACAAATGCGATAACACCGATCCACGAGAAAAAATGCAACTTTTTTGTGATCCTCAGCATTTCCTCATTACCGTAATCCGCTACCTTCAACACCGTTTCTTCCAATTCCTTATCCATTCTCTCCCCTTTCCTTTTTCCATCAAACAATTCCCGGAGATCGAGATCATAGAAATCTGCAATTTCAACCAAAATACTCAAATCCGGCATGTTGCTTCCGCTCTCCCATCTTGAAACTGTTCTGCCTGAAACGTTAAACTGTTCAGCCAGCTGTTCCTGAGTCAGAGCTTTCTCTTTGCGTAATTCTCTTAAAAAGTTCCCTATCTTCAGCTGGTCCATGAGAAGACCCCCCTTCATTGACAGAATAGTTTTTCGATGGCGGAAAACACAGGACATAAAGTGAGAATGGTCGTTTTTCAAATGAAGCGGTATCTAAAATCACCATATCAGACTTTGCCGATATTTTTCATGAACAATATTTCAAAAAATTGCCAAACGGACTTGGAAAATCTAAGCAATGACCCATTAGCCTTGGACAAGTGCTGGACTTTGACTTTTGATTTTATATATGCTAATATACATATATGAATTTGCACATATAAAAAGGAGAGAAAAGCATGAAAGCCACATTTATTGACTTTATCAAAGAAAACCCAAGCTGTTCCAAATTTGAGGGTAATCCGACAGCAATCGAACTTTTTGAACTGCTCTCAACGGATGAAAGCATTATCGCAATGATTGACACATCCGATGCAGGCTATCCGGCCCTTGCAGCGCGCGTCGAAACAATCAAAAAATTTTACGATGGTCTCAAAAACCCTTCCATTGATATGACGGATGACTTTACCAGAAAAGCTGTAGGAAGGATGGTTAAAACGATCCTCAAACCCTTTGGCTATGAGATCAGCAGTCAAAAAAATCTTCCTAAATACGCTAAAGGTTATTACTTCATATCGGCGTCCTGCTATCACAAAACAGGTCCTGCAAGCATGAATGTAATCAAAAACATTGAAGATATCTAAATGAACCGGCCAGTTGCTTTTTTCATTAAACGACCCGCCATCTAAGCTATCCTGAATTTCAGCACCATACCGGCTATGGTACCATCGTCAGTTTATTTACAGAAATCGCGGCGTATTTAGAGGGGCTGAATCACAAGCCCTCGTGATGGTTCATTTACTGAAGATACTGCGAATAAAGGGTTTTTTTATATGAATCGCGCTTTCAGGGCAAAGTTCCTGGCAGCAATAGCAGCGGATGCACCTGTCATATTTGTAGGATGGCGGATTATTTTTATTCCCGTCATGCCAGTCGACCGCTTTGGGTTCTACCGGGCACATACTCACGCAAATACCGCATTTGACGCAATGCTCTGGCACGATATAGGGTCTGGGCGTAATTGCGTTTTTGACAAACTGGATTCCACCGCTCTTTTTGAAAGGTTTTTCAGGCTCTCTATTGACATCAAAATCCAAGGCTATGAACTTCTCGATCGAATCCCCCAGAATTTCAATATCATTTTTTAGATAAGTTCCGGCGCCCATTTCCATTCCGGCTTTATTCGTCAGAACCAGTGCAGGATCCAAATTCATCAGTCTGCACATGGTCGCATCAAGGGCAATGGGATCGGTCGAAAAAAGCAGCACATTCATCTTTTTAGTCTTGCCGCCCTTAGGACCATTCCCTTCCATCGCGAAAATGCCATCCATGATATAGAGTCTCGGATGAATATAAGAATTCAGATCGATCAACATTCTGGCAAAATCATACGCATCCGGCGTTTTCACGTGAAATTCGCCTTTCAGCGCTCCGGGTATGCAGCCGAATTGGTTTTTTATCGCTCCGGTAACTCTTTGAAATCCATGTGTCTTCATTTTTGGCAGACTGATGACACCATCATTTTCCAGGACAGCATGTGCGATCGTGAATTTCTTATTCTGATACCCATCTTTAAAATGGACTTCTTTTCCGGTCTTAAAATCGGCAAGCGGGATATTCAGTTCTTCGGCAATTGCCGATATCCCGGTCCGTTTCGCGGCCGTTTCAGGACTTTGGAAAGCCGGAGAGTCACCATATGAAAGTGTCGCACCCTCACTCTGAAGCACTTCCGATACAGCCTTGAAAACAGCGGGATGTGTTGTAACACATTTTTCAGGCGGATCTGCAGATAGCCAATTGGGCTTGATCAGAATCTTCTCGTTAGAACGGGCAAAAACCGAAGCGCCACCAAGCAAGTCAAAGCCTCTATCAACGGCTTTTTTAACTTCACTATGTTCATAACTTCCACAATAGACGATTGCTACTTTAGACATACTGATATCCTCACCTGCTTGTACTATAAATTTCCTTTATCCATTCTACTCTTTCTATCCCTGTTATTTCATAAAAACACCCATTCTAATCTGTTCAGACCCTAAGAAATCACATTCTCTTAATTGGTGACGCAATCTCTCTTCGGAGAAATCCTCGCAGCAAGATAAATCACCAATTTCAACGTTCATTTTTTCACTTTGAAAAACCAGTAAAAAAATTTGAACTAAGCTTTCCGAGCTCCCCCTATTTGTTTTCGTAACGCCTGGATGGCCGTGCTTATTTCAGGTGCTGTTATGAAAAAAATATGGCTTAAATTGCAGAATTTTGCTAAGTTTATTAAAAAGCACGTGATGAAGGAGGTGCGCCATGAATATTAGTGTTGATAGCAAACTGAAAGAGATTTTGGCCAATCCCGAGGCCAGAGCAATCGTTGAGGAGCTGCGTCCGCGCTTCTCGGCTAATCCGATGATCAAGTTGGCGATGGGGATGAAATTCAGCGACCTGATTAAATACCCACAGGCGGGGTATAGTCCTGAAGAGATTCAATTGCTCACTGAAAAACTCAACGCTTTGGGCAGAAAAGAGCCATCGGCCGGCGCCGCGGCTGCGGAGAACCGAAAGAACTTGGATTTTGGCAGCGTGAGCGGCAAAGTCGTCATTGTGACCGGGGCGAGCAGAGGAATCGGTGAAGCCATCGCCAGATGTTATGCGGATCACGGCATGAAGGTCGTGTGCGCGAATCGCGACCCGGTCAAAGGGCTGCAGGTTGTTGACTCCATCAAGGCCACCGGCGGAGACGCGCTGTATTTCAAAACGGATGCAAGTAAACCGGCTGAAATCAAAGCCCTGGTTGATTTCGCCGTCAACAGCTACGGCCGCCTCGACGGCATCGTCAACAACTCGGGTATTGGCATGGGCGGAACGCCCCTGCACGAAAACACAATCGAAGACTGCGAGAGAATCATGGATCTCAACTTAAAGGGTGTCTTCGCGGGGATGAAGTATGGCGCCGAGGCCATCTTCAAAAGCAAATCCGAAAGCGGTTTCATCATCAACATCGCTTCCATTGCCGGACTGATGCCCCAGTCGGGAATGGGGCTTTATGTCGCCACAAAACAGGGCGTTGTAGGCATGACCAAATCAGCCGCGATGGAATATGCCCCCTACAACCTCACGGTAAACGCAATATGCCCAGGCCACACGCTGACATCCATGTATGACGTGGCTCCTGCCGAGACGCTGGACTTTTTCATTGACCAGATACCGGCAGGGCGCATGGGTAAACCCGAGGAATGTGCCTGGCTGGCGCTGTTTTTGGCCTCGGACATGGCCCGGTTCATCACCGGCGCCGCCATCCCTGTGGACGGGGGAATCGCAGCAGGGCAGAGAAACATACTAATGTGGAGACACCCGGAACTTGTCGGCGTCGGCGACGGGAAACTGAACTCGGACAGCACCATCGCTGCCATCATGGAGGTACCCGAGGGAGCAAAGATCGTCGAGCAGTACCTGCCCGGCTTTTCCGAAAACGAACAGGCTAAAATGGCTTACGGGCTAACTTTCAAGGCGCTTTGCGAGATTCCTGCCACCGGTATCCCCAAAGAGAAAGCCGAAGCGTTTTTCAAGGATCTGGACGCTCTTTCAAAATAACAGCGAATGCCTCCCCGGTCGGATTCGCAAGAGGTCGCTGCCTGGAGTGGTCGCACAACGAAAATGAGCGATATCCGCTTGTAGTCTGGAAACCTCTGGATTTTAGGGGGCCCGAATCTTTTTCAATATGTCAGCAGCCATTTTGCCATCTGACGTAAGAGGGAACGGGCCTGCGACCTTTTGAGTTTTTTAGGGGTAAGCGAACATAGCAATGGCTTTGTCTTTATATGAGTACAGATCAATCAAAATATGGATTCATGAAGCTGGCTTAGGAAAGCCCCAATGAACGTGAAGAATATCATAGGAAAACCATAGAAGGAAAACCTCACATACGGTTTGTTGAGGGAATGCTGAAAATTTATGACGGCTCTTGCGGGTCCCAAGTGGACAGCATTGGTGTCAGTTGCAAATCCTCGTATTTTACCTTAGTGGAAACAGTTCAATGGTTTTTTTGTGGTTTCGAGGGTTGGGGAAACATAGCAATCGTATTGAAGTTATAGGGAACCTATCCACTACACTCGAATAATTAGAAGAATGCAAAACTAAATTTTCGCTCAATTCGCTCAATTAAAATCTTTAAACATTTCGTTCCAATCGCCAATACGACTATCTCTTGCGATTTAAATTATCTTTACACTGTATTTTAAACAGCTTCTTTGATTCTTACAAATTTCCTATAAATTCAGCGAGCGTCTTGACTTCACAGCCCTTGTCTGCGTAATAGATGAGCATTTCGTCCATTTTTTTCAGGTCATAGCTGGTGACACAGTCGGAAATGACATGTACGGTGCAGCCGGCCTTGGCCATATTGAAGCAGGTGGATTTCACGCAGGCGGTGGCATCTGCACCGGTGATATAAAACTCGTTTATGCCGTTTGCCTCGATATATGCGGCAAATTTTTCACTTGTCAGTGCGTTGCCCTTGGTTTTCAGGAATATGTTTTCCGATACGATCTTCATCTCAGGAACAAGCTCTGCGCCCTTGCTGTCAGACTTGAAGGTGCGTGTACCCGCGGAAAGATTGTTGTGCTTGATGTACACAACGTGCATGCCTTTGCTCACAGCCCAATCTATGGCGCTGTTGATATTATCTATGATTTTCTTGTAGTTTTTCGTGATGTCGTTCTGAATATCTATGATAACAAGTGCTTTTGCATCCATATATTTTCTCTCCTTGTGTTTGTCAAAAAAATGTCTCACCGGCTGCTGTGATGTTTCTTCAAGCTAGTTTCGTGACATCAAGACGACCGTCTCAGCCGTCCTGGGTGCCCCAAATCTCCGCAGGAGATTTGACCCCTCTGGCAGAGCAGTTGTTACATCGCCTGTGTTGCTGCTTGTTCAGTCCTGCGCTTCTGAACAAGCAGAACGACTGTCTCAACGTGGAACGATACGTTCGTTCTGATGTCTAGAAGAATAATTGTTTATTCCCCGTCGACGGGAATAAGTCGAAATGTTTTGCTTGTTCGAGGGAATAAGTCAGTAATTATCTGCCACCCACAGTCGGATCATTAAGTCTACTTATAGTTTACTTTTAAAGTCTACTTTACAAGCCAATATCCATCTTTTTTCGATCCTACACGTTCTAGTAACCCTAAAGTTTGAAGTCTTAATGCAATCTTCTTTACCCCCGCCAGGCTTAACTGCATTTCATCCGCAACTTTCTGCAGGGACGCCCTGGGGTTCATTTTTAGACAATCATATACATTCTTCTGATTGTCTGTTAGCTGTGTTTTCGTTACTTCCTTATATTTTCTTGCCAATACGGCATCCGGTTCGTATGCAAACTTAATGGTAACTTTTAGGATGCCGTCGTCAAATGAGAACGCCTCTTTTCCATAATCAGATACGATTATAGGTACACCGT
>CAYNZF010000072.1:0-10339 GCA_964401615.1 uncultured Oscillospiraceae bacterium | reverse complement strand
ATGTTGATCAGAGAATTGCTAAAAGTTAAAAAACCGCTGCTGTCTTTTGAGATATTTCCGCCCAAGGCATCGTATCCGGTAAATACGATATTTGAAACCATCGATGAACTCTACGTTTTGAAACCGGACTTTATCAGTGTCACCTATGGCGCAGGGGGCTCCTTGAAGGGCAAAACGATCGACATCGCTTCATATATTCATGAAAAACATCAGCTGTCCGCGCTCGCCCACCTGACCTGTCTCGGCTCCACCAGAGCAGAAATCGAACATGCGCTGCAGATACTTGAAGAAAAAGGTGTCAGAAATATTCTGGCTTTAAGAGGCGACTATCCTGAGGGTACACAAGAGGCTGATTTTGAAAACAGGGCTTACAGACATGCCATCGACCTCATTGAACACATCAGGGAAACGGCCGGAAACAAAGTATCCATCGGAGCGGCTTGTTACCCTGAAACGCACATCCAGGCGACGGATCGGGTCTCAGACCTCAGAAACCTGAAATCAAAGGTGGATGCGGGTGTTGACTTTTTGATCACCCAGCTTTTTTTCGATAACGAACAATTTTATGATTTCAAAGAGAAGACCGAAATTTTAGGCATTAATGTGCCCATCATAACCGGAGTAATGCCCGTGCTGAACAAAAATCAGATACAACGTATTGTGGCGTTATCCGGATGTACTTTGCCCAAAAAATTTCTGCGCATCATGGACAAATACGAATACCAGCCTGAGGCGCTGAAGGACGCGGGCATCGCCTACGCGACCGAACAGGTTATCGATCTGCTTTCAGCCGGAGTCGCCGGAGTTCATATTTATACAATGAATAAGCCGGTCACGGCCAGAGAAATAATGAAAAGCATCTCCACGATCAGGGGATTTCTGACCGAAGAGCAGAGCTAATAATAAAAGCAGCCATTTGGCCTGCTGCCTTTGGCAAGGAGGGCCGGAAATCCTGAATTAAGGAGTAAAGAGACATGCTGGACAGACTGAAAAACGAATTTTTGTTTTTTGACGGAGCGATGGGAACGATGCTGCAATTGGCGGGGCTGAAAGCCGGTGAATTGCCTGAAATTTTTAATATCGAAAGGCCTGAGCTCATTACGAAAATTCACAAGGAGTATCTGGAAGCCGGGGCGGATTTCATCACCACTAATACCTTTGGGGCCAATAGATTAAAACTGGAGCATTCGGCTTACAGTGTCAGCCAGATTGTAGAAGCCGCTGTTTCACTCGCCGGGAAAGCCATCAACGGTGCTCCCGATAAATACATCGCCCTTGACATCGGCCCTATCGGCACGATGTTGTCTCCGCTGGGCACGATCAGCTTTGATGAAGCATACGACATTTTCAAGGAGCAGGTGGTGGCGGGGGTCAGAGCAGGAGCCGATGCGGTTTTGATTGAAACCATGAGCGACTTGTACGAGGTCAAGGCGGCCATACTGGCCGTGAAGGAAAATTCTGAGCTGCCCCTGTTCTGTACGATGACTTTTGCCGACGAAATGAGAACCTTCACCGGAACTGACGTGCTCACGATGGTCAATGTTGTAGAAGGCCTGGGAGTGGACGCTCTGGGGGTGAACTGCTCTCTGGGGCCTGCTGAGCTGCAGCCGGTCGTGAAAGAAATGCTGCGATATGCCACTGTGCCTGTACTTGTCCAGCCCAATGCCGGGCTGCCCCAATCAGGCAGAGGTCTATTGGCTTATGACGTCTTGCCCGAGCAGTTCAGCCGTGAAATTGCCTTGATGGCAGACTGCGGAGTCTCGCTCTTTGGGGGCTGCTGTGGGACCAATCCTGAGTATATAAAAGTAATCAAGGAAAGACTCAAGGGCCAAAGGCCGGCCGCAAGAAGCGTGTCGAGAATGACGGCTTGTTCCTCCTCCACAAAAACCGTGGTCCTTGGAACTGAAGTAAAAATTATTGGTGAGAGAATCAATCCCAGCGGCAAAAAGATGCTCAAAGACGCCCTCAGAAATCACGATATGGATTATGTCCTGAAAGAAGCCCTCGTTCAAAATGAAACGGGTGCCGATATTCTGGACGTCAATGTCGGCCTTCCGGGTCTGGATGAAAAAATGACCATGCTTGAAGTGATCCGTGAAATTCAAAATATCATCGCGCTGCCGCTGCAGATCGACAGCTCCGACGTAGCCGTGATCGAGGCGGCCCTGAGGTTTTACAACGGAAAGCCTATTGTGAATTCGGTCAACGGCAAGCAGTCGAATCTTGAGGCCGTTTTGCCGCTCATCAAAAAATACGGTGCTCTGGTCATCGGCCTTACTCTGGATGAAGAGGGCATCCCCAAAACTGCTGAGCAGAGGTTGGAAATTGCCTCACGTATCATCGCAGCAGCACAAAGCTATGGGATCCCGGAAGAAAATGTACTGATTGATCCACTTGTTTTGACTGCATCCGCAGAACAGCCCAACGTTTTCGAGACTCTCCGCGCGATACCGCTGATCAAAGAAAAATTCAAAGTAAAGGTCGTCCTGGGCACCAGCAATGTTTCGTTCGGCCTGCCTAACAGAAAAATCATCAACACGGCCTATCTTGCCATGGCCCTGGGCTATGGACTGGATGCGCCTATCACAGACCCCAGCAGCGAAGCGTTGATGGACACGATCAGATCTTTCAGGGTCCTGGCCAACCAGGACCCCGGCTGTGCGGAATACATCAAAACATACAGTCATGTCAAAACGTCGGCCGTGACTCCACAGATGAGCAATCTCGATCTCAGCGAAATGATCATCAAAGGTCTCAAAGACGAGGCGGGAGCTAAAACAGCTGAGCTGCTGAAAGAATTTGACCGTCTGGACGTGGTCAACCGCTTCATCATCCCCGCACTCGATATTGTTGGTCTGAAGTATGAAAAAAAAGAAATATTCCTGCCCCAGTTGATCGGCAGCGCCGAGACAGCCAAAAAATCCTTTGAGATCATCAAGAGGCAAGCAAATCTTGACGGCGTCGAAAAGGCAGTCAAGGGTAAGATCATACTGGCCACGGTGCAGGGTGATATTCATGACCTGGGCAAAAATATTGTGATGTTGATACTCGAAAATTATGGCTACGACATCATCGATCTTGGCAAGGACGTACGCATCGAAACGGTGGTTTCCGCCGTCTTGTCATACAAGGCCGAACTGCTTGGTTTGAGCGCGCTGATGACTACAACAGTCGCAGCGATGGAAGACACCATAAAAGCCGTGAAACAAGCCGCTCCGTGGGTCAAGATCATGGTAGGCGGTGCGGTGCTTTCACCCGAATATGCCCGGCAGATCGGGGCCGACTATTACGCAGGAGATGCACGCGAGGGCGTTGAAATTGCCAGGCAGGTCTTTGAAAATCAGCTTGGGTCTTACAGCGTTTGAAATTTTTATGGCGCAGCGTGTGCTAAAATTGTTCTCATAAATTCAAATGAAATGAGACAAGTAATGCAAAAGTACATCAGGGTCAAAGGGGCCCGTGAACATAATTTAAAAAACATCGATGTGGATATTCCCCGCGATCAGCTGGTGGTTTTGACCGGACTATCCGGTTCCGGAAAAACGACCCTGGCTTTTGATACCATTTTTGCCGAGGGTCAAAGGCGCTATGTTGAATCGCTTTCAGCCTACGCCAGACAATTTTTGGGCCAAATGGATAAACCTGATGTGGATCAAATTACGGGCTTATCTCCTTCGATTTCCATCGATCAGAAAACAACCTCCAAAAATCCTCGTTCAACGGTCGGAACTGTTACGGAAATTTATGACTATCTCCGCTTGCTCTACGCGCGTGCCGGGACACCGCATTGCCCGGAGTGTGGCAAGGAAATTGTCAGGCAGACTCTGGACCAGGTGCTGGACCGCCTTTTGACCTTCCCGATGGGTGCGCGTCTGTATATCATGGCGCCTATGGTGCGTGACCGAAAAGGGGAGTTCGTCAAGCTTTTCTCTGATTTAAAAAAACAGGGCTATCTGCGGGTACGTGTGGACGAGGAGGATTTCATGCTGGATGACGAAATTCCTTTGACCAAAACCCATAAGCACAGCATCAGTGTAATCGTCGACCGTTTACTGACCAAAGAAGGCGTGCGCAGCCGATTGAGCAATTCGGTCGAGACGGCTTTTAAGCTGGCGGACGGCTTGCTGCTGGTCAGCTACGAGCATGAAGAAAAAGGCATCAAAGGCGAAGAACTTTTCAGCCAGCATTTTGCCTGTCCTGACTGCCACATCAGTATTCCGGACCCGGAACCCCGGATGTTTTCCTTCAACAATCCCCTGGGCGCTTGCCCTGAGTGCCTCGGCCTGGGACAGCATAAGCGCATGGATGAAGACTTAGTCGTGGCTGACCCGGACGCCTCCATCAACGGTGGAGCAATTCGCGCGGGGGGCTGGAATCTGGATGAAAAATCGTCCTGGGGTCGAGCCTTCGTCGAAGCCTTGTCCAAAAAATACGGCATTGATCTGGACTGCCCTTACAATAAACTACCGGCCCAACACCGTGAAATCATCATGTACGGCAATAATGGCGAAAAATTACAGATCGACACAACGAACACCAAGTACAATCGCGGTGAAGATTATTTCGCGAAATGGGAAGGCATCCTGCCATCCTTGGAAAGACGCTACCGCGAATCAAGCAATGATGATTTTTACGAACAATATATGTCCGTCACACCCTGCCACACGTGTAACGGGGCAAGACTAAAGCGTGAGGCTCTGGCGGTCAAGTTTGGCCAAAAAAATATTTACGAACTCTGCTCACTGCCGATCACGCACTGTGCTGAGTATTTAATGAAGGAAACCGAAAAGCTCGGGCCATCAAAAATGGCCATCGCAGAACAGGTCATCCGGGAGCTCAAGGGCAGATTGAATTTTCTGGTCGATGTGGGCCTGGACTACCTTACCTTGTCCAGAGCCTCAGCGACTCTTTCGGGGGGGGAAGCGCAGCGGATACGCCTGGCGACACAAATTGGCTCGGGTTTGATGGGGGTTCTTTATATTCTCGATGAACCAAGCATCGGCCTGCACCAACGCGATAACAGAAAATTGCTCGGCACACTCAAGCACTTGCGCGATATCGGCAACTCGGTCCTGGTCGTCGAACATGATGAAGAAACCATGCGTGAAGCGGACTGCGTCATCGATTTGGGTCCTCTGGCAGGCGAGCGGGGCGGAGAACTGATAGGGATCGGCAGTGCTGAGGATCTGATGAACAATCCGCGCTCCATCACCGGCAAGTACCTCTCAGGCGAGCTTTATATTCCGGTGCCCCACAAACGCCGCGAGGGAAATGGCAAGACGATTCAAATCAAAGGAGCGGCCCAAAACAATCTGAAAAACATCGATGCCAGCTTTCCACTGGGTACATTGACCTGTGTGACGGGTGTTTCAGGATCAGGCAAAAGTTCCCTGATCAATGGGATTCTTTTGCCCAGATTGGAGAGCGATCTCAATCGGGCCAGACGTAAACAAGGGAAATGCGCTGGAATTGACGGTCAAGAAAACCTGGACAAGGTCATCGCAATCGACCAGTCGCCCATCGGCCGCACACCTCGCTCAAATCCGGCTACCTACACCGGCCTCTTCGATTTGATCAGACAATTGTTCGCTCAGACTACTGAGGCCAGAGCCAGGGGATATAAGGCCGGACGTTTCAGCTTTAATGTCAAGGGGGGGCGCTGCGAGGCCTGCCGCGGGGATGGTGTTAACCGCATTGAAATGCACTTTTTGTCCGATATCTATGTACCCTGTGAAGTCTGCAAAGGTAAGCGTTACAACCACGACACTCTGGAAGTCACTTACAAGGGAAAAAACATCGCCGATGTACTTGACATGACCATTGAAGAAGCGGTGGAGTTTTTCGCGGCGCAGCCCAGATTGCTGCGAAAAATCGAGACAATGGATGAGGTCGGACTGGGTTATTTGAGGCTGGGCCAACCTTCAACGCAGCTGTCCGGCGGTGAGGCTCAGCGAGTCAAGCTGGCGACCGAGCTCTCGCGCAAGTCGACCGGAAAAACGCTTTATATTTTGGATGAACCGACGACCGGCCTGCATACGGCTGATGTGCATCGTTTGAGTTATATTCTCAATGCACTCACAGAAGGCGGTAACACCGTCGTTGTCATTGAGCACAATCTTGATCTAATAAAAACGGCAGATTACATTATCGACCTAGGCCCGGAGGGAGGCGAAGCCGGGGGGGAATTGATCTGTTCTGGCACACCCGAACAAGTCGCCGCTTGCGATCGATCCTACACGGGACAGTATTTAAAAAAACTTTTGCCATAATTGTTCAAATAACTTTGTTATATAAACGCTTGTACCAATGTTAATTTAAGTTATAATGGCAATATCAAAGATAGTCAAAAAGACCGTCGGATATGAGAGGAATTCAATGTCACTATGCGACAGTTGCCACGAGAATGTGGCAATCATTTATACCAGTAAATTTGTAAACAGCAAACCTGAATACACGGGCTATTGTATGTCTTGTGCACTGCGCAAGCCTGAGCTGGGGATGCGCTCCATGATTGAAAAGTCCGGCATCACCGAAACGAACGTGGACGAAGTTACTGAGAACTTAAACAATATGATGGAACCGATGCGAGACGATCCACCGGAAGTCCTTATGGAAAAGGTACATGAAATCATGCAGAACATCGACCCTCAGCAATTAATGGGCACGATGAATGACATGATGAAAAGCATCAATGCCAACACTGACAGTTCAACTGAAGCTGATGATGTTTCGAATGAGACTGATGACATCAACGACGGTGATGACGCTGCCAATGAGAATCAGGCCATGCCGGGACTGGCGATAGGAGAAAAAAGCATCTCCGAAGCCCTGCAGATGATGATTTCAGGTATGATGGGCAGTTCCGATCTGGAGAAGTCAGGCTTGATGCCCGCTGCACGCGGTGCGGAGAGTGACCCTGAACACAGAGCCGGTGACGAAAAAACCGGCACCAAACAGGATCGAAACAAGCGGGATACCAGACGACAACGAAAATTTCTGGACACTTACGGAACGAATTTGACTGACAAAGCGCGCCGTGGGGAGATGGATCCAATTATCGGGAGAGAAAAAGAACTCGAGCGTGTCATCCAGATATTAAATCGCCGCAGCAAGAACAACCCGGTCCTTCTGGGAGAACCCGGCGTGGGTAAGACCGCCATCGCGGAAGGCCTGGCTTTGCGAATCGCTGAAGAAAAGGTGCCGGCGAAATTGCTGGCCATGGAAGTCTATCTACTTGATATGACCGGGATGGTCGCGGGAACACAATTCAGAGGCCAGTTCGAGAGCCGCATGAAAGGCTTGGTTGATGAATCCAAGGCTTTGGGCAATATTATTTTGGTGATTGATGAGCTGCACAACATTATGGGTGCAGGAGACGCTGAAGGCGCCATGAACGCAGCCAATATTTTAAAGCCTTCGCTGGCTAAAGGTGAAGTGCGTGTACTGGGTTCCACAACACTAGACGAGTACAGACGCTTTATTGAGAAAGATTCTGCGCTGGAACGCCGTTTTCAGCAGGTCATTGTAGAAGAGCCCAATCTGGAAAATACCTTTAAAATCCTGCAGGGTTTGAAGGGTCAATTCGAAAAACATCATTTTATACAAATATCCGACGAAGTCCTGCACTACACGGTTGAGTTGGCTGACCGTTACGTCAGCGGCCGCTTTTTTCCGGACAAAGCAATCGACATCATCGATGAAGCAGGCTCGGCCGTCAACCTCAAGGATTTCGCACTGGTTGAACATGAACAACTCAAGCAGCGCCTGGAAGATGAACGCGAGAGATTCAAAGAAATAGAAAACACGCTTGATACTTCATTGGATCAAAACGAGCTGTTCGAGAGGCAGGCTAAACACAAGAGCCAGCTGCTGCGTCTGGAAGCTGATTTTGCAGAGAGTGAAACAAAAATCAAAGCGCCTCAGCTGACCAGAGAAGATGTCGCGGCGGTCGTGGAGCTGTTGACCGGTATCCCGCTCAAACGAATCAGTGAAGGGGACAGTGAAAAACTGTTGAATCTGGAGGAGCGTATCCATCAACGCCTGATTGGCCAGGAACCTGCGGTGAAAGTCCTTTCACAGGCGATTCGCCGCAACCGTTCCGGCTTGGGTAAACGCCACAAACCCGCTTCCTTTATCTTTGTCGGTCCAACAGGTGTAGGTAAAACTGAGCTGGTCAAAGCCTTGGCTGCTGCATTGTTTGACAACGAAGAAGCGCTGGTTCGTTTTGACATGTCAGAATTTATGGAAGCGCACACGGTCAGTAAGCTGATTGGTTCGCCTCCCGGATATGTCGGTTACGATGATGCGGGGCAGCTTACCGAAAAGATACGCAGGCATCCGTACAGCGTGATTTTGCTCGATGAGATCGAAAAAGCCCATGTTGATGTTTTC
Organism: uncultured Oscillospiraceae bacterium; assembly: GCA_964401615.1. Lineage (GTDB taxonomy): Bacteria > Bacillota > Clostridia > Saccharofermentanales > Fastidiosipilaceae > JAXGQD01. The sequence continues at coordinate 1,948 of CAYNZF010000072.1, read as the reverse complement.
AATATTCTCTTACAAATACTGGATGACGGACGCTTGACAGACAGCCACGGCCGCACCGTCAATTTTGAACACAGTGTCATCATCATGACCAGTAATGTCGGGACCACCAAGCGGGGCAGCGGTTTCGGATTTGGTAACCACGGTCAGGAAGCGATTGAAAGTCAAGTCAAGAGCGCTCTCAAGGATGTGTTCAGACCTGAATTTTTGAACCGTGTCGACGACATTGTCGTTTTCGAGACCTTGAAACCTGAGGAAATTCGAAAAATTGTCGATTTAATGCTCAAAGAAGTGGGTAATTCTCTGAAAACGAAAGGCCTGACACTTGTACTGACCGATGCGGCCAAGGATGCTTTGGCTGCTGAAGGCTACGACGAAAAATATGGTGCGCGACCGCTGCGTAAAGTTATTCAAAAACGCATCGAAAATGCGTTGGCCGACATGCTTTTGGCCGGAGAACTGGAAGGAAAAATCGGCATATCCTTTGATTATCAAGAAGGGCAATATGTTGTATCCAGTATCTAGCTCACACAGTCGAATTTGCCGCTAAGGCAGCAGTCTGAAACAGCCGGCCTTATAAGGAACCGGCTGTTTTGGGCTTGTCTGCTTTCAAATATGGGCCAAAAGCAAGAAAGTCAGTGTCTTTTGCCACTGACTTCAGTCAATAAATCTCAATATTAGATCGCTGATAGCAGAAGAGAGAAAGTCGGCGCACATTAAGTGCCGATGAAAGAAAACGATCCTTTGAAACCCTTGTTAAAGCCAAACTTAGCTAAGATCTATACGACGCATTGATTTTTACATAATCGAAGGAAAAGTCACAGGTCCAATAGTGATCGGAAAAAAGACCCTGATTCAATTTGATCAGGACATAAAATTCAGCCTGCTTCATTACCTTCATAGCTTCAGCTTCAGAAAACGGCAGCGCCCGGCCGCCCGAGCAAACCGCGACCTGCCCGATGCTGATGTCGACCTGCGTCGGGTCAAAGTCTGCGCCCGAATACCCAAGAGCAGTGATGATTCGCCCCCAATTGGCGTCTTGACCAAAAAACGCAGTCTTGCACAGTGGCGATTTGGCGACCGCCAGAGCAGCCAAATATGCATCCTGAGCGCTGGACGCTCCCTCCACTCGAATGTCGACCAGTTTAGTCGCCCCTTCGCCGTCAGCGGCAATTTTTCGCGCTAAGCCGGTACAAATATATTCCAAAGCTTGCCTGAAAGCAGGGAAGTCCTCGTGTTCAAATGTGTCAATCAACTGACCCCGCTGTCCTGAAGCCATAATGACGACCATGTCACAAACCGAAGTGTCACCATCGACCGATGTGCGATTGAAACTTTTATCAACTGCGTCCTTCAGCGCTTGCTTCAGGAGAGAAGGTTCAATACTCGCGTCCGTGGTCAGGATTCCGATCATGGTCGCCATGTTCGGATGAATCATGCCTGAACCCTTAGCCATACCCGCCATCTGCACCATTTCACCCTCGCTCAGATAGCTTGTGTGTATCTCCTTGGCTACCAGGTCTGTGGTCATAATGGCCTCTGCGGCCAGATGTCCTGCTTCTTCGCTGAGATCAAGCCGGGTACACGCGTCCACGATACCATGACGCAGCTTGTTCATGTCCAGGGCCTGGCCGACCACACCTGTCGATGCGGTCAAAACATCATGCGGATCAAATCCCAGTTCAAAGGCCAGCTGCTTGGCAATTTCTTCTGCGTCCGCCAGTCCTTGCGGGCCGACACAAGCATTGGCATTACCGGAATTGATGATGATTCCACGGGCAAAAGGCCTGTCTTGCAAACAAGCCATGGTCCGCTGCAGGGAGTGCCCCTTGACGAGGTTACGCGTAAATACACCGGCCGTGGTCGCAGGTCTGTTGCATACCACGATAGCCAGATCATTTTTACCGTTGGTTTTTAAACCACACGCAGCTGCTGCTGCCATAAAACCACT
>CAYNZF010000071.1:0-10360 GCA_964401615.1 uncultured Oscillospiraceae bacterium | reverse complement strand
GGATGAAAAACACGCCGTGTACGCAGAACTGGAAAAGCACTGCCGACAGCTCAAGGCCATCGCCTCGTCCACGTCCGCTTTCCCGCCCGAGGAGCTCGCCGCAGGAATGACGCGCAAGGAGCTTCTGGCCGTCGCGCATCCCTGGAATCCGCCTCATCTGGTGCCCTGTGTGGAAGTGGTCAAGAGCGGGTTCACTTCTGAGGCCGCTTTGCAATTTATCGTAGATCTCTTAAAATCGGTCGGCCGTGCCCCGGTGCTCATGAACAAGAGCGCCCCGGGTTTCATCGCCAATCGCCTCCAGCATGCCCTCTACCGCGAAGCCGCCTACATGGTCGAACAGGGGATCGCTTCTCCCCAGGACATTGATACCTCTTTGAAAACCAGTTTCATCCCCCGCTACACTTCGATCGGTCTTTTCGAGCACTTTGATTACGCCGGTCTGGACATGATCATGAGCATTCATAAAAACCTCTACCCCAGCTTGTGTAACGCGACGGCCCCGCAGGATCTGGTTCGGATTCCTTACGAAGCAGGCAATCTGGGCTATAAGACGGGCAAAGGCGTCCTGGACTGGACGGGTGTCGACATCGATGCCTTCCGCAAACGCGCCAGTCAACCGTACCTGAAGTTTTTTAACTGGTCTTTGCCCTCTGAAGAATAAGCTGCAGCGCTGAAATTTGACCCAAGAATAAAGGCCGGTCCTTTCAAGAAAATGAAAGCAGCGGCCTTTTCTTTTTTTCTGAACTCTTTCTCGCTTCGACTATTTGTTGTGGGGCATAAAAATCGAGGCCAATTTGATAAGTGGCAGCGTCTGCAAAACGATACGTCCCGGACCGGTCACCACTGTGTTAAAAAGGCCTTCGCCGCCGAGCAGGACGTTCTTGACACCGGGCACGGTGACCACATCCATGGTCACGGTCTCATCCATCATGGCGAGGTAGCCGGTGTCGACGATCATCTGTTGTCCGGGGGCCAGTTGATATTCAATTGCGTGTCCGTCGATTTCAATGAAAGCCAGGCCCTGGCCGCTCAAACGCTGCATGATGAAGCCTTCACCACCGAAGAGGCCGGCCCCGAATTTCTTCTTGAAAGTGATATTCAATTCGACACCCGGTTCACAAGCCAGGAAGGCCGTCTTTTGGCAGATGATGCCCGCGCCCGGGCTAATCTGCACGGCTTTGATGGAGCCCGGTAGGCTTGAGGCGAAAGCAATCATACCCGGTCCGCCGTTGGCCGTGTAATGGTTTAAAAATAAACTCTCTCCTGAAAACATGCGTCCGAGGGCTTTACCTACACCACCCGATACGGTTTCCATTTTCATGTTGGGTGACATCCACGACATGCCCCCGCCTTCAGTGACCATTGTTTCACCGGCCTGCAAGTCGCATTGCACGACAGGTAAGGGGGTTCCAATAATTTGATACTGCATAATCTTCCCTTTCAATAAGCCTTGTCTTTAGCCGAAGCAGGTCTGAAGTCCTCTTTAATTTTATCATTTTGGTGTAAACTAGAGATGAATTTATTTAAAAATATTTCTGTGCAGAATTTGGAATTGAGTTGAGGTTAAAAAATGGAGCACTGGGGACTACTGAAAATTGCTAGCGCGGTACCGGAACTGGTGGTCGCTGATCCAGCCGGGAACTTGGCGGAAATCCGCCGTCTGGCCGCGGAGGCATACGATGACGCGGTGGACATGATTTGCTTTCCTGAATTGGCGACGACCGGCTACAGCTGTGGGGATCTCTTTGGACAGAGCAGCCTTATCGAAGCGTCCAATCAAGCCCTCCTGGACCTGGCGGATGCTTCCGCGGCCTGGCCGGGCCTCTTGCTCATCGTCGGGGCTCCTTTGCAGCACAAATCACGCCTTTACAACTGCGCTTTCCTCATCAGAAACGGCTTCATCCTGGCTGCTGTCCCCAAAAGTTTTTTACCCCGGCACAACGAATTCTACGAAGCCCGCTGGTTCTCCCCCGCCCCGGCACTGCGCTCCGAGATTTCGCATACGGTAAGTACCGCCCGACTGGGTGACCAGGACTTTCCTTTTGGCCAAACGCTGGTGCAGTGCAAGCTCGGAGCCTACCCGGCCTCCTTGGATTTCGCCCTGGGTGTAGAAATCTGCGAAGATCTGTGGATGCCCCAACCCCCCTCAACCCAGCTGGCACTTGCCGGAGCGCAGATCATATTCAATCTTTCGGCCAGCAATGAACTGGTCGCCAAGGCCCAGTACCGCCAGCAGCTGATCAGTCAACAAAGTGCCCGCCTCAATTGTGCCTATGCCTATACATCAGCAGGTCCTGATGAATCGAGTACAGACCTTGTATTTGGGGGCCATTGCCTGATTTACGAAAATGGAAAAAATCTGGCCGAACGCCCTCCCCTCAGTCAGGCCGCCCCAATCACCACAGCGGTGGTGGACCTGCAGCTGCTGAGCGCTGAACGCCAACGCAATGTGGGTTTTTCGCAGGAAGCCGCCCCGGCTTATCCCCAAATCCAGCTGAGCGAAGCCTTTCGCAGCGATCAAAAAGCCTTGCTGGCTTCGCGCAAAGTGAACGCTTTGCCCTTCGTGCCCCAAAATCCGCTGCAGCGCAATGCCCAGACCGACCAGGTGCTCCGTATTCAAACTTACGGTTTGGTCAAGCGTTTGAAACACACCGGCATCAGACATTCCGTTCTGGGAATTTCCGGCGGACTCGATTCCACTTTGGCCCTGCTCGTCACGATCAGAGCGTATCAGGAGCTGGCCTGGCCTTTATCGGACATTCACGCGCTCACTCTGCCCGGTTTCGGCACAACGGACCGCACCTACCAGAACGCGCTCAAATTGATGGAGGCTTACGGTTTAAGTGCTCAAGAGATCTCTATTGTTCCGGCGGTGGAGCAGCATTTCAAAGATATCGGACACGATCCCGCGGTGCACGATGTGACCTACGAAAACAGCCAAGCGCGCGAACGCACGCAGATTTTGATGGACTACGCCAATAAAATCGGTGGACTGGTCATCGGTACTGGTGACCTCAGCGAACTCGCTTTGGGCTGGTGCACGTACAACGGTGATCACATGTCGATGTACGCCGTCAACGCCTCGGTCCCCAAAACTCTGGTCAGGCATCTGGTCGCCTATCAGGCGGTTTTGCTTGAAGAAGAAAACACGGCAGAATCGACTCATATCGCTGCCCTGCTGCGCGACGTTTTGTCCACACCGATCTCACCGGAGCTTTTGCCTCCGGACAAAGAGGGAAACATCGCCCAATTTACGGAGGACAGCACCGGGCCATACATCCTGCACGATTTTTTCCTCTACGCCTTCCTGCGTTTGGGTTACGGACCCGAAAAGATTTACTATTCGGCCAGACTTACCTTCGGTGCGGACGCGCCCCGACCCGCGGCGGGTACTTTGAATGACGCGTCACTGGAAGTGCCGGTATTTGATGAAGCGACACTGCTCAAATGGCTGGATACGTTCTACCGCCGCTTTTTCAATCAACAGTTCAAACGATCCTGCATGCCGGATGGTCCGCAAGTCGGCGCTGTGGCGCTCTCGCCGCGCGGCAGCTGGCGCATGCCTTCAGATGCCTCCGCAGCGGCCTGGCGAAGCAGCCTGGAAAAAATCAAAGAAACGCTGAACGTTTAAGCCGGACCTCGACCGGGTCTGTGCTTGTCAATTTACAGCGACATAAGAGTCGTGTATGATCGTGCGTATGGAAAAGCTGAAAAACATGTTAAAAGCAATGCCTTTAAGTGCCACGTTGTACGTGTCCTTCAGCCTGCTTTATTACGAACTGCTTTTTCGCATATCGGTCTACCGCTCCTTGGGCGCGGCGCTGCTGTTCATAATACCCGCCGCCCTGGGCATAGGACTGCTGATGGGCATACTGATCGATCTCCTCCCCCTGAAAATTCGAAAACCGCTTGTTTTATTTGTACAACTGTCGATGCTGGCCTTCTTTTTTTCAGAGCGCATCTACTACCATTTTTTTAAAATGATATACCCTTTTTCCTCCCTGATGAAAGGCGCTCAGATTGCCCAGTTCTATCAAGAAATATTCTCGGTCAGCCTGAGTTTGGGCTTCGTCCTGCTTTTCTGGATCGCCCCGCCAATCTTGACGGCCTGCTTTTTCAAGCCCCGGGATTTTGACAGGAAAATTTATCAAAACTTGCTCCTGGCTTTGTTATGTTTCTTTTTAGCCTGGCTGCGCGTCAACTTTGACCAAAACAGCCTCAACAGTACCCGGGATGTTTTTTACAACAGTCGCCTGCTTACGGTCACCGGTGAACGCCTGGGCATGGGCACCACTTTTGTTCTAGACGTCATTCGACCCGTTTTCGAAGAAATAAAGCCTGTAAATCCGCTCCCGGACACCTCACCTTTTGAGGAAAAATTACCGGAGCACAGCACAAGCACCGCGGAAAGTCCAAGTTCCACTGCAGCTCAGAACGCTCAGACCACCAAGGCCCCTGAGCAGGTTTACGAAAATAATGTCCTGGATGTCGATTTTTTTGAGCTGATGCAGCATTATCAGGGCGACTCACAAGCAGAGGATATGATCAAGTTCATTTCCAAATCCGTGCCGACGTTACAAAACGACCACAGTGGCCTCTACGAGGGCTACAACCTCATTTTTATCGTAGCTGAAAGTCTGTCCCCTTACGCGATTCGCGAAGATGTGACACCAACGCTTGCCAAAATGAGGGATTCAGGCGTGACTTTCGAAAATTTTTACACTCAGTTGTGGGGCGTTTCTACTTTAGATGGTGAATACAGCTCCCTCCTGGGCTTGATCCCTAAAAACGGTGTTTGGAGCATGACGCACACGGCGGACATCAGCACCCCGCTCGCACCGGGCAATCGTCTGACGCGGGCCGGCTACAGTACGAGAGCCTATCATAACCATTATTACAATTACTACGACCGGAACATCAGTCATCCCAAGCTCGGCTATGATTACAAGGGCGTCGGTAACGGTCTGGACATGGTGGAAACCTGGCCCGAATCTGATCTGGAAATGATCGAAGAAACTTTCGCTGAATATGTCGACGATGAGCCTTTTCACACTTACTATTTGACGGTCAGCGGACATATGAATTACAGCTTTAGCGGTAATATGATGTCGAGTAAAAACCGGGCCCTGGTTGAAGACTTGCCCTACAGCGAAGAAAGCAAAGCCTACCTGGCCGCGCAGATCGAATTTGACCGCGCCATGGAAAAACTGCTGGCAGGGCTGGAAGAGGCCGGTGCAGCTGAACGCACTTTGATCGTTGTCTGTCCCGACCACTATCCCTACGGCTTATCGGAAGCGGCGATCGCCGAATTGGGCGGGGTGGACAGCTCGGATCCCATTGCTTTGATGAAATCCAGCCTGCTGATGTATGTTCCGGGCTCGAAGCCGGAAGTGGTCACAAAACCCTGTTCGAGTTTGGATGTTTTGCCCACGGTCTACAATCTGCTGGGTATTTCCTACGATTCTCGCCTGCTCTCCGGGCGCGACATCTTCAGTACGAGTCCCGCGCTGGTGCCTTTTGCCGATTACAGCTGGATCACGGAAAAAGGCATGTACCGTGCTGAAGAGGGGCAGTTTGAAGCCGCGGCGGACTTTGAGGGAGAGGTCTCCGCTGATTACCTCGCGGCGGTCGACGCGGAAGTGGAATGGCGTATTCGCTTTGGTCGATTTGTGCTGGACACGGACTTCTACCGCTATGCCCTGCCGGAATCCATCTGGTCGACTGAGCGCTAAGTTCTACAACTCCGCTGTTCAACGGCTCATCACATAAAAACATCCCGCCCGATTCGCCGGAAGCGAAGCTCGAAGCAGGATGTTTCAGTTTTTAATGGCAAAACAGAGGCCTTTACACGGGCCGCAGGCTTACTTGATCAATAAGCGACGCCCTGAGCCAGCATGGCTTCCGCCACCTTAAGGAAGCCTGCGATATTCGCTCCGGCGACCAGATTGTCACCCTGCTCATATTCTTTGGCTGCACTCAAAGCATTGTTGAAAATGTCCGTCATAATGGTCTTTAAACGTTCATCCACTTCTTCAAAAGTCCAGGACAAGCGCAGCGAGTTCTGGCTCATTTCCAGACCCGAAACCGCGACACCGCCGGCATTCGCCGCTTTACCCGGCGCGAAGAAGACATCGTTCTCCTGCAGGTATTCAGTCGCTTCCATTGTGGTCGGCATGTTGGCACCTTCCGCGACAAGCTGGCAGCCATTGGCGACCAGGTTTTTCGCGTCGTTCAAATCCAGTTCGTTTTGGGTCGCGCACGGCAGTGCGATATCGCAAGGCACGCTCCAAACACCGATGCCTTCAAAGTACTGAGCACCCGGCACTTCGTTCACGTATTCGGAGATGCGGCCGCGGCGCACGTTCTTGATTTCATTGACGACATCCAGATTGATCCCGTTCATGTCCACGATGTAACCGGTGGAATCAGACAGGGTGACGACTTTGGCGCCCAATTCAGTCGCTTTTTTACAGGCAAAAAAGGCCACATTTCCGGAACCGGAGATGGTCACTGTTTTACCCTCAAAAGAAGTGCCTTTGTAAGCCAGCATGTTCTGCACAAAGTAGCAGAGGCCGAAACCGGTCGCTTCCGGGCGAGCCAGCGAACCGCCGAAGCTGCGGCCTTTGCCCGTCAAAATGCCTTCGAAACGGTTGGTGATGCGCTTGTACTGACCGTACATGTAACCGATCTCACGTCCACCCACGCCAATATCGCCGGCCGGCACGTCCGTAAATTGACCAATATGACGATAAAGCTCAGTCATGAAGCTTTGGCAAAACCGCATGACTTCCATTTCGGATTTTCCCTTGGGATCGAAGTCCGAGCCGCCTTTGCCGCCGCCCATGGGCAGCGTGGTCAGGGCGTTTTTAAAGACTTGCTCAAAACCCAGGAATTTGATGACCGATTGCGTTACGGATGGATGCAGACGCAAACCACCTTTATAAGGTCCGATGGCCGAATTGTACTGGATACGGTAGCCGCGATTGACCTGTACTTTTCCCTTGTCATCCACCCAGGGCACGCGGAACTCGATGGTGCGCTCCGGCTCGACCATGCGTCCCATGATGTTGGCCGCGATATACTCGGGGTGGGCCTCAAAGACGGGTTCCAGTGTGCCGAGGACTTCAGCGGCAGCTTGCAAAAATTCGGGCTGATGGCCGTTCTTGCGTGTCAGATCGGCTTTGATTTCTTGTAGGTATTCTTTTGCGTTCATACTTCCTCCGTAAAAAGACCTGGTTTGACCCAGGTTAATAGTGCGCGGTAAAGCTTACCGGTACAGACCAATGAGAATCGCTTATGAAAATAGCTGCTCTAACTTTTGTTTCGTAGGTGAAATCAGGGCTTCTTGATCCAACGATCAAGGTGATCGACCGGATCCGGTCCTGCCGCCGGCTCTTCAGATTCAATGTCTTCTTCGAGGCCGTCTCCGCTGTCGTCATCTTCATAGAGTCCCATGAGATCAGGGTTGACGTCTGCCCGCGCGAGGGTAAGCGGTGTTTTCGTCAAGACAAGAAAATTCACGGTGAAAAAGATGATGAGCGCCAGAGCGATGATTCCAATCATTAAGGCTAAAGCTTCCAACGTACCTTGCAATTTGCTGAAGGCCGCGTAAAGAATCGCGATCAGGCTGATGGCGCTGACCAGGGCTCTCACGATACGCCAAGGCTTGATCGGCTCGACATACTCGTCGCAGACCTCACAGAGAAAGGCCGACTGCAGTGTCAATATTTCCACCGCGGTCGGTTTGATCCGATGCTTACAAGTACTCATGTCTACCCCCCTAATGCAAGTTCTTCACACGAATGGCAGATGTGCTATTTTGTCAAAGTGCCGCGGCCCGAGTTACCGGAGCGCAGAATTTATTCTAGCAACATCCACGGTTTCTATGCAATCAATTGCTCACATATGATAACAATTTCATTCTGTTTTTTTATTTCTCCATGTAAAATTTTTCTCCAAAGACGGACCAGCATCCTCTATGCTCTCACAAGCGTTTCTCAAGCAGTGTCAAAAAGCGGTAGGGCTTATCCTCGACGTGTGCCATCAAACTCAGCACCAGCCCCGCTTCAGGATACACAGCCAGGAACTGACCGTATTTACCATCCGCCCGGTAGCTCGCCTGTGCGCCCCGCCAGATCCAGTAGCCGTAGCCTTGACGCATCTCCTCTTTTTCAGCGTCAGCCATGTGTTTGAACGCCGCGATGCTTTCAGTGGCGATGTGCCGGCGGGTCGCCTCTTCAAAGTATGACAGCGGAACCACCTGCTTCCCCTTGTAGGAACCCTTATGCAGCAGCAGATGCCCCAAATGCGCGAATTCTTTCGGTTCGAGAAAGAGCTTCGAAGCCCCGTTATTGTGTCCACGAGGACAAGTCCCCCACAGAGGATTAACGATTTTCAGCGGCAAAAACAACCTCGGCATCAGATACTCACGCAGTCCCAGCCCGCTCACTTTTTCTACGATCCGTCCGCCTAAATAGACATCCGAGTTCGAATACGTGAAACGGCTCCCCGGTTCTTCTCGCAGAGGCAATTCAAAAAAAAGCTGCGCCCAGTCTTCGCTTTTGGCTTTTTTGTCTAAAGCTCCGAATTTAAAGCAGCGATGTCCCGAGCTCATGGTCAAGAGATCTTTGATGCGGATCCGTTCATTGCCCGGCGCCGCGATATCCGCGTGTTCCGGAAAGTAATCGATGACCCAGTCTTCCAAGTCAAGCAGGCCCTCTTCACGCGCGAATCCGATGGCCATTGAAGTGAGGCTCTTTGTCGCGGAATAGATGGGCGTGGGATCGGAGCTGCGCCAATCGCGATGCAGTTTTTCTCCGTCCAGCGACTCCATGCTTAAGGCATAGACATTCAGCGCTTCATCTTCCAAGGCCGCACAGTAGTCGTCGAAGAGATGGGTCAGCGTCTTCACCAAGAAAGTCTCCCCCTTTGCCCGAATCCATTTCTGTTCATGATAGCGCATTGGAAGAGACTTTTGGTTTCATTTCGATTTCAAATATTTAGTTTCGCGCCGCTTCACGCATTTTTAGTCCTTGAGTTCATCTTCCGGCCTGTTTTCAAAAGGTTGTGCCGGATTTTGGGGATATGGCGGGTTCTGATAATAAGGTACCTGCATCTGTGCCTGTCGTGCTGCACGTTTCCGGGCCTGCTTCCTGACGATCCCCCTAATGATAAAGAAGAGAATCAGGGCAAAAACACCCAGCAAGAGCAGCGGCAGCAGGAGATAGGAAAGGCCGATCACGAGTCCGCTGAAAAAGTTGCCGACTGCGTTGATGGAGCTGCTGAAACCATTCCGGATGCTTTTCCACATTTCTTCCAGGCTCATCGGTTTGCTGCTCGGCTGGTCAATGGTGTTTTTAGCTTCCGCGGAAATTCTCACATTCACCAGGGACAAGGCGGTCAGTTGGTCCCACATCTTCAGTTGACCCTGAAACTGTTCGATGCGCTCCTGCACCTGATCAAGTTCGGTGCGGACCCTCAGCAGGTCTTCAACGGTGTTCGCCTGGTCCATGATCTCGAGCAGCTTGACCTCCTGTGCCTTCGCGTTTTTCAATCTGGATTCGATATCATAATAGGAGTCCGTGATGTCGTCCGTACTGGTTTGAGCGCTGGTCACTTTGCCAAAATCCGCCAGACTCGCGGTGAAGCCTTCCACCTTGGCAGAAGGGACGCGCAGACTGAGTTCGGCGTAATAGTAGCTGCCGCTGTCGTAGATGGAGGACATGGCCACGTATCCACCCAGGGCTTCGGCCGCGCGGATCAATTTGTTCATTGTGTCTTGAACATCGATGACCACAAGCTCGGTATTGACCGTGCTGATGATTTTCCGGATGCTGTCGTCCGGTGCGACCGTGATCGGGTTGAGCGTCGGCAGCGCGGTGCTGGCGTCTTCTTCGATGCCTTCATAATCGATTTCACCTTTGGGACCCTGTCCAGGAGCGTAAGCGGCGGCAGTGGTAGTCTCCTGCACCGTGGCTTGAGTGCCCGCTCCACAGGCCGCCATCGCGCTGACCAGCATGGTAAATAGGAGCAAAAGCACGAGCAGTTTGGTGCGTCCATTCGTTTTCATATCTATCCTCCTCTAGTCATCACAAATAAGTCGCGTTAAGCTTTGACGACTTCTTCCTGACTGTAATACGCGGCACACGGGCAAAACGTTACCACGGCTCCTGTTTTTTCTTCTTGAGCTTAGCATACTCTTCCCGTTCGGCTGAATTCAAGCTAATCAAAGGTAAATCGGGGCGTTTGCAATTACGAGCCTGCATCTTTATAATCTGTTTTACAACGCGGGTGTAGTTTAGTGGTAGAACTTCAGCTTCCCAAGCTGACCGTGAGGGTTCGATTCCCTTCACCCGCTCCA
>CAYNZF010000070.1:0-10452 GCA_964401615.1 uncultured Oscillospiraceae bacterium | reverse complement strand
AATTGAGGATTCTTCAGTGCTGAAAAAATTATTTCCATACATATTACCGTATAAAAAACATGCCATTCTCAGCCCATTTCTGATGGTTTTGGAAACATTTATGGACGTACTCATTCCATTTCTGATGGCCTTCATCATTGACGTCGGCATTGTAAATAAAGACCTGGCGTATATCGCGAAAATTGGCGGCCTGATGGTCGCGGTGGCACTTTTTGCCTTGTATTGCGGGTCGGCTTCCGCCCACCACGGAGCCACGGCCGGGATGGGTTTTGCTTTTCAGATTCGCCGGGCGATTTTTGGGCAGGTGCAGCGCTTTAGTTTTGCCAATCTCAATCAGTTCAATGAAGCGTCTTTAATAACCAGACTGACAACGGATTCGACCACTCTGGGTCAGACCGCGATGATGTCACTGCGTATGGCCTGGCGCGCCCCGGTCATGTTGATATTAGCCCTGGTCATGTCGATCTCCATCAACGCTGAACTGGCTCTTGTTTTTGCCGTTGCTTTGCCTGCCATGGTGCTGCTCTTGTTTTTCGTATTGAAAAAGGCTATGCCTATGTGGAAAGAATTACAAAAACGTCTTGACCGTGTGAATGGACGGGTACAAGAAAATCTCAGCGCGATTCGTGTTGTCAAAAGTTTTGTGCGTGAGGAACATGAAAAGAAGCGTTTCAGTGAGGTCAACAAAGCCTGGATGGAGAAGGCTATGGAAGCGGTTTCTCTGATGATGACCCTGGGCCCTCTCATGAGTCTTATCATTAACGGCTGCATTATCGCCATACTCTGGTTCGGCGGCCACAAGATTCTGGATGGCTCGATGAAGGCAGGGCAGTTATTGAGTTTTATTACCTACGTGATGCAGATCATGATGTCACTGATGATGCTCTCCATGTATTTTCTGCAGTTGACCAGGGCAAAAGTATGCGCGGATCGTGCGCTTGAAGTCATAGAAATGGCCGTTGACATCGAGTCGCCTGCTCATCCGGTCACTGAGCTTGGGGAGAGGAGTATTGAATTTGAGCATGTTTCGTTTCGCTATCCGGGCAATGGTGAGGACAGCCTGCGGGATGTCACTTTTAAAATCGAAGCGGGACAAACGATTGGCATCATCGGATCGACCGGTTCAGCGAAATCCTCACTGGTTCAGCTCATTCCCAGACTTTACGATGCAACTGCAGGAGAAGTCAGAGTCGCAGGAGTCAATGTCAAAGCTTTCGACTTGCACGTGCTGCGCGAAGAGGTAGCCTTTGTGCTGCAAAAAAACACCCTCTTTTCCGGAACGGTAAGGTCAAATATGCTCTGGGGAAACAGCCAGGCCAGCGATGCGGAGATCAGAACTGCCTTGGAGCAGGCGCAGGCAGCAGATTTTGTTTTTGCCAACGATGAAGGGCTGGACTATAAGGTTGAACAGGGCGGGAGTAATTTTTCCGGTGGTCAACAGCAGCGCTTGTGTATAGCTCGAGCATTATTAAAAAAGCCCAAAATCATTATTCTCGATGACAGTACTTCAGCAGTCGACATGGACACTGATGCGCGTATACGCGCTGTTTTCAAGACCAAACTCAAAGATGTGACCACCCTGGTCATCACGCAGCGCATCGCTTCCATCGAGCATGCTGACCGCATCCTGGTGCTGGATGATGGAGAAGTGACAGGCTTTGATACTCACGAAGTTTTATTAGAGAATAATGTGATTTATCAAGAAGTATACGATTCTCAAAAAAGAGGGGTGATCGGAGCATGAGCAGAATGCAAAATATATCCGGTCGAGCCGGAGTAGGCCCTCAAAGACCGAAAGTAGAAAATCCGGGAAACACATTAAAACGTTTGTGGTCATTCTTGAGATTGAGCAAAGCCGCGGTCTGGCTTGGCCTGGCCAGCGTCACCATCGGCTCACTTGCCTCGGTGGCGGCCAATGCCTTTTTAAAGCCCATCATTAACGGTCTGGTGAACGGTGAGGGAATTACTGTTTTTATCCGCTACCTGATCATGCTTGGAGCCATTGTGCTGCTGAGTGCATTAATGAATTTTATCGGTTTACGAACCACGGCCCGCATCGCCCAAAAAACAAGCAAACTCATTCGTGATGAACTATTCAGTCATACACAGGAACTCTCCATCAAATTTATTGACACTCATGAACTTGGGGATCTGATGTCAACCTATACCAATGACGTCGACAATATTAATCAGGCGATGGAACAGACCCTGCCCAATGTCTTGACTTCGTTACTGACTTTGATCGGGACCTTTGTGATGATGATGATCCTGAGTCCGATTTTGACCCTGATCGTGGTCCTGATGTTGGGGCTGATGCTCTTGATTATTACGGTCATCGGCAAAAAAAGTGCGGCCAATTTCCGCAAACAACAAGCCAGCCTCGGCGCAATCAATGCTTTTGTCGAAGAAACCATAAACGGTCAGAAAGTGGTCAAAGTTTTTAACCGTGAAACAAAAATCGAGGCAGAATTTTCCGAAAAAAACGAAGCGCTGCGCCAGTCTGCGACCAGGGCCCAGACCTATGCGGTCATCATGATGCCGATCATGGGTAACCTTTCGTACATTTCTTATGCGTTGACGGCTGCTGTAGGGGCCGTGCTTGTGATTAACGGCAGCCTCGATATCGGTTCGATCGGTGCCTTTTTGCAGTACAGCCGCACATTTTCACACCCTTTGACTCAGTTGAGCAATCAGATGAATCTTCTGATCGGGGCGGTGGCAGGTGCTGAACGTGTCTTTAAACTTTTGGATCAAGCTGCGGAAGAGGACCGGGGAGACGTCAGCCTGGAACAAAGCGGCAGCGGTCGCGAAAACATGCACTGGCGGGTTCCGCAAGCGGATGGGAGCATAGAGCTTGTTCCCGTCAAAGGCGATATTCGTTTCAATGACGTCGATTTTTCTTATACGAGCGAGCACAGGGTTTTGAAGGGAATCAGTTTGTACGCTAAGCCCGGCCAAAAAATTGCCTTCGTCGGGTCAACCGGTGCGGGCAAAACAACCATCACAAACCTCTTGAACCGCTTCTATGAAATTGAAAACGGCAGCATCAGCTTTGACGGCATCAACATTCTCCGGATTCGCAAAGAAGCCCTGCGACAGACACTCGGAATGGTTTTGCAGGACATACATCTTTTCGAAGGAAGCATTGCGGATAATATTCGCTACGGAAAACTCAATGCCACGGATGAAGAGATCATCCTGGCTGCTAAAATAGCGAATGCCCATACCTTCATCAAGCACCTGCCCGAAGGGTATCAAACACTCTTGACAAGAGAAGGACAAAACCTCTCCCAAGGCCAAAGACAGCTCTTGTCGATTGCCCGTGCTGCAGTGGCGGACCCTGTCATCCTGGTGCTCGATGAGGCAACTTCCTCGATTGACACACGTACAGAGAGATTGATCGAATTGGGTATGGATGCGCTGATGCGAGGCAGAACCACATTTTCCATTGCGCATCGGCTTTCAACTGTGCGCCACTCAAACGCAATCATGGTTTTGGAACATGGTGAAATCATTGAACGTGGCGACCACGATGCTCTGATGCTCAAAAAAGGCAGGTACTACGAGTTGAATGTTGGATCAATTGAATTGGATTAGTGTTTTTAGCTGGGAGCTGAAGAATGGAAAAGGGCATAGATTCATTTCATTTGAGCAATTGTTATATGAAAGTTTGTAATTATGTTGGAAAAATGAATGCAATGTGATAAACTTTCAAATATTCGAAAATAGCAAGGGGTAACCTTGTTTAAGAGGAGGATCGTTAATGAAAAAGTTCACATCTTTGAAATTGCTTGCCTCTGCTCTTTCGTTCAGCTTAGTCTTTGGCTCGCTGATGGCTTGCGGTAATACCGCAACCACACCCGCCGAAACGACTACCGCAGGAAGCGAAACTGCAGCCGCTACAACAACCGCAGGTGCTGAGACCACCACGGCAGCCGAATCAACGACGGCCGAGAGAGCCGGGGATGCTTTAGTTGTCGCCTACGACAACTTCAGTCAAAAATTCAGCCCGTTCTTCGGTGAAACAGCATATGATATGGACGTGTCGGGCATGACCCAGGTATCCATGTTGACTACCGACCGCGCAGGCGGTATCGTCTTTAACGCAGCGGATGGTGAAACCATTGAATACAATGGCACACCTTACCTCTACGAAGGCATAGCTAATTTGAGCATAAATAAAGATGATGCGGCTAAAAAAACCGTATACACTTTTAAGATGAGAGATGATATCAAGTTTTCCGATGGTGAAGCTTTGACTGCAGACGACGTCATTTTTTCACTTTATGTCTTACTTGACCCGACTTACAATGGTTCATCAACCACCCGTTCATTGGACATTGTCGGTCTGAACGATTACCTAACCCAAACCAGCACAGAAGTATATGACAAATATGAAACCATGTACTATGACATTTTCGCAGCAGGCCCTGATCATGTTTGGGCGGATGGTGATGCATGGACCGAAGAACAACAGACATTCTTCTGGGACAATTTAAAGCAAGTTTGGACGGATGACGTTCAAGCGATCGTTGACACCGTTTACAACGACTATGGAGCCGACTACGCTCAAGATACTATTGGAAAATCGATTGACGAAGTCGGAGCTAGTGAAGGTCTCAAAGTTGCTTTAGGTATGGCACTCTGGGGTTATGGTGAAGTTGTGGAAGGCAAATTGACCACCGCATCAGGCGTGGAATTTGACCTGAACTCTGATAAACTTCCGACCATTGAAGACTATTATAATGAAGTTTACACCGCTTACGAAGGCGATCCGGTCGCGTACTGGGACGTGGAGAAAGCAGACTCTGATTCCGTTGAAGGCGTCGCACTCGCCGCATTTATCCAAGAATACGGTCCTAAAGATGACGCGATGGGCGGCGAAGGCATTCCCAACATCAGCGGTATTAAGAAACTAAGCGATACGGAAGTTGAAGTAACACTGAACAACTATGACGCTGCGGCAGTCTACCAATTGGGTATTTCCGTCGCTCCTCTGCATTACTATGGTGATGAGGCTGAATATGATTATGAAGCCAACAAATTCGGTCACCCCTACGGCGATCTTGCCCTGATCGAAGCCAAAACCACTGAACCCATGGGAGCAGGCCCTTATAAGTTCGTAAAATATGAGAATAAAATTGTCTATTTTGAGGCGAATGATCTCTATTTCAAAGGCGCTCCTGTAACTCAAAACATTCAATTCAAAGAGACCGCTGAAGCGGACAAAGTATCCGGTATTCTCAGTGGAGACGCTGACATTTCCAATCCTTCATTCAGCACCACCGTGGTTGACGAAATCAAAGCCGCCAACAGCAACGGTGAACTCACCGGTGACAAAATCGAAACCAACACCGTAAACAACCTCGGCTATGGGTACATCGGCATCAACGCAGCCACTATGAACGTAGGCGGTGAACCCGACTCAGAAGCCTCGAAAAATCTGCGTCGTGCTTTCGCAACTATTTTCGCAGTTTATCGTGATTTCACGGTCAACACTTACTACGGAGAACGCGCCAACGTCATTAACTATCCCATTTCAGACACGTCATGGGCAGCTCCCAAACCGACCGATGAAGGTTACAGAGTCGCTTTCTCCGCAGATGTGGATGGCGCAGATATTTACACCGCGGATATGAGTGATGAAGACAAGTACAAAGCC
The DNA here is from genome assembly GCA_964401615.1 of uncultured Oscillospiraceae bacterium. Taxonomy (GTDB): domain Bacteria; phylum Bacillota; class Clostridia; order Saccharofermentanales; family Fastidiosipilaceae; genus JAXGQD01. Next base: position 4,790 of record CAYNZF010000070.1, on the reverse strand, counting down.
GCACTGGAAGCAGCCAAAGGCTTCTTCGTAGCAGCCGGCTATACACTTGATGAAGCAACCGGAAAGTTCACCGCTGCACCGGAAGGCGCTAAGCTTCAGTATGAGGCAATCATTCCTGCCGGCGGTAAAGGCGATCACCCGAACTTCAAGTTGTTTGACAGCTCTAAACAAGCTCTGGCCGAGCTTGGTATTGACTTTGTCGTAACAGACCCTGCCGACGCGAATGTCCTTTGGGACAGACTCAATGCAGGTACACAAGAAATCTGGTCTGCAGCCTGGGGTGCGACAATTGATCCTGACATGTATCAAATTTACCACTCATCCAACATTGTCGGACTTCAAGGTTCATCTGAATCCAATCATTACCACATTCAAGACGGCGACCTGGATCAGCTCATCATGGATGCTCGTACCAGTGATGATCAGGCATTCCGTAAAGCTACCTACAAGGCCGCTCTTGACGTAATCATTGACTGGGCAGTAGAAGTCCCCGTTTATCAACGTCAAAACTGCTTCACATTCAGTACTGAACGTCTTGACACCGAAACATTGGCTAAAGACCAAACCACATTCTATTCGTGGCTATCAGAAATTGAAAACATAGCGATGAAATAATCTTCGCGAAAGAGCAGTTAAGCTTCACTGGATCTAGCGAGCTCACCCCAAACAGGTGAGCTCGCGTTTTCCTAAATCATATCGGATGGGGATTAAGTCAGCACGATGAATATATTTAAATCAATATTCAAACCATTTAGTTGGTTCTTCAGATGGATTTGGGACAGACTCACATCCAACACGGGTCGTTTCATTATCAAACGTATCATGATCAGCATCGTCATACTATTTTTCGTCGGACTGATTGTTTACACTTTGATGCGGAGTTTGCCTACTTCGTACATTGAATCCATTGCTCGAGAACGCTCAGCGAAGCAGGGTGCCAAACCTTATACGGAAATGCTGGCCGAATTAAGATCTTTGTACAGTTTTGATAAGAGCATCATAGAGGGCTATTTTGTCTGGCTCGGAAATGCTCTGCGTGGAAATTTCGGAACGAGTTGGTTTTTCAACATCGACGTTGTGGAAAAATTCAAGAGTGTCATATGGTATTCTGTTGCTCTTGGCGGCGTATCGCTTGTTTTATACACAGTTATTTCAATCCCTTTGGGAATCATTTCTGCCAATAAACAATACAGCTGGAGCGACTACACTATTACCGTCATCGCTTTGATCGGTATTTCTTTACCGACCTTCTTTTTTGCCACGATTTTAAAAGTAGTATTTTCGTTGAATTTAGGTTGGCTTGACCTTTATGGTATTGTCAGCCGTAACTACGATCAGTTGAGTCCGTTCAGACAAGTGCTCGACATGGCTGAGCATTTGATAATGCCCACTTTGACGATCGTCATTATCAGCATCGGATCACTTATGCGCTACACACGGACTAACATGCTTGAAGTCCTGGGTTCGGACTACATCCGCACCGCCCGCGCCAAAGGTGTCAGTGAAAGAAAGGTTGTTTATCATCATGCTTTTCGAAACACCTTGATTCCATTGGTCACCATTGTGGGTGGCTCTCTGCCGGGTTTGTTTTCCGGTGCACTCATCACGGAAACATTGTTCATGATTCCGGGAATCGGCTGGACATCCTATCAGGCGATGGTCGGTGGAGATATCCCGTTTTCCATGTTTTACTTAACATTTATTGCTGCCATGACCTTGATCGGTAATCTGATTTCGGACATTCTTTACGCCGTGGTCGATCCACGTGTACGTATCGGTTAACGAAGGAGGCGACCAACCATGGATCAATCAGAAAAGAATTCTACGCCAAACATTCAGGTTCCAGAAAAAGTTGAGCGACTGGCTTTGGACGATGCCAGACGCGTTAAAGTGTTATCACCGAACGCTTTGGTTATCAAGCGTTTTGTTCGCAACCGCTTAGCGATTATCGGCCTGGTCATAATCATTTTTATGTTTGTTTTTTCTTTTATCGGTGGGATTGTTTCACCCTACAGAGAAGATGAGATTTTTTCGAAATATTCATCTCTCTCTCAAAATTATGCCGCAGTGACCAAAAATGAAGAGCTGCGTTACACCGTCAAAGAGGGAACGAGCTTCAGCTCAGTGGCTAAGGCGCGTTTCATCGGTGCGATTTCCAAGGACACTCCAACCTTCAAAACACAAGATAACGAGTACAGTTACAGAAAGCTCACAGAAAATATCTATGTGATTTCTGAGCTCAGTAAATTCGCTGATTCTAGAAAAGTGGGTGACAGTTATCGCATCAATCCTGTCGAAGGCACTGTTGACGGAGCTTTTACCGCTGCGTTCACGAACGCGATGAACAAGGGCGAAGCAAGTTTTTATTATAATGATGTTGAATACCAGATCATTGAAGAAAAGGTAGTCATCAATATATTTGCCCCTTCAGACATTGCCATTGCCAGCAATTTGGTTTTCAACCTGGCGAAACAGGAAAACAAGGCCGGTTTTCCTTTATTTTCTGCCACGGCTTCTGCGTTGCTTGATGATGTGGCAGAAATTGATTTTAACGGTCAAAAATTGATCTTGAGCGAAGCTGATGATGAAGTCATCATAAGCGAGAAGGACAACAATGAAGTTTATGCGTCACTCTCGCCGTATGTTATCCAATCCTCCAAGGGAAACGAGTTCATTCCTCTAGATTTAAAAAATCAATTTAAAGAAGCGATAATTGCGGGTCAAAACTCTATCGTGGTTGAGGGCAATGGAACTTCGACCGAGTACAGAATCGAACGTGACAATAAAATCTGGAATGTCCGCGCAGACAAGGAAACTTATGTGGCGGATACTTATTCAGCGCCGAGCAATCAGCACTGGCTGGGGACCGATAAAAACGGTATGGATGTCATGACCAGGCTGATGTATGGCGGTCGCGTCTCGTTGATTATCGGTTTCATCGTCGTGCTTATTTCCATGATTCTAGGAACGATTCTAGGCGGAATTTCCGGTTATTTCGGTGGCTGGATTGATAATTTGATTATGCGTATCGTTGACATATTTTACTGCATTCCGTCTTTGCCGATTATTATTATTCTTGGTGCGGCAATGGACCAGATGCGTGTCAATCCACAGGAGCGCATGCTGTATCTCATGTTGATTTTGGGTTTCCTGGGATGGCCTGGAATCGCGAGAACGGTCAGAGGTCAAATTCTGTCTTTACGAGAACAAGAGTTTATGCTGGCGACTGAAGCGACCGGCTTGAAAGTTCGTAAACGCATCTTTACCCATTTGGTTCCCAATGTCATGCCCCAATTGATCGTGCTCGGCTCATTGAGCGTAGGCGGAACGATCATTACTGAATCAACGCTGTCGTTTCTGGGGCTCGGAGTCAAATATCCTTTTGCCTCTTGGGGTAATATCATCAACGACGTTACCAACGCCCACGTCATGCAGAACTACTGGTTCGTCTGGGTGCCGGCCGGAATATGTATTTTGCTTACCGTATTAGCTTTCAACCTGATTGGTGATGGCTTACGCGACGCATATGACCCTAAGATGAATAGATGAGGTGAGCCAAGTGGCAAACAACAACGATAAAAAGAACGGCTATCTGACCGCCAAGCAATCACGTGAAATTACCCGTAATAATCGAAAGATGATGGCCAAATTCGAAAAACATATCAATCGTAAAAACCCGCCGGAATCAGAATACATCACGCAGATGAAGGACCCTCGGAACATTGTCGAATTTGATGATTTACACACGTATTTTTTCACCAATAACGGAACGGTCAAAGCGGTTGATGGCGTGACCTTCAATGTACCTGAGGGTAAAACGGTAGGTGTGGTTGGTGAAAGCGGCTGCGGAAAATCAGTGACCAGTTTGTCTTTGATGCGGATTCTTCAAAGGCCGCAAGGACAGATCGTGTCGGGTTCAATCCGTTTCAACGATGGTGAGAGAGCCTACAAAATCGAGGATACCCCGATAGATGTCATGCAAGAATTGCGCGGCAACGCCATGGCGATGATATTTCAAGAACCAATGACCAGTCTTAATCCGGTTTTTACGATCGGGATGCAATTGGATGAAGCTATCGAATTGCACAACAAAAATTTAGACAAGAGTCAAATCAAGGCTCGCAGCATGGATATGCTGGAATTGGTATCAATCGCGAATCCCGACGGTGTTTACAAAATGTATCCACATGAACTTTCAGGCGGTATGCGCCAACGTATCATGATTGCAATGGCGTTGGCCTGTGACCCGAAACTGATTATCGCGGATGAACCCACCACTGCTTTGGATGTCACGATTCAAGCACAAATACTCGATCTGCTCCGCGATTTGAAAGACAAAATCAACAGCAGTATCATGCTCATCACGCACGACCTTGGTGTCATCGCAGAAATGGCAGATTATGTGGTGGTAATGTACGCCGGGCGCATCATCGAACAAGGCACGGTTCAGGAAGTGTTTCATCATCCCGCCCATCCTTACACCATCGGGCTGATGTCATCCAACCGGCATTGAGCAGAAAAGTAGATCGGCTTTACAGTATTCCGGGTCAAGTGCCCAATCCCATCAACATGCCCGATTATTGTTATTTCAAGGACCGCTGTGATCGCGCTTTTGCAGCGTGTGAGGGGAAATATCCCGGTGTTTATAAATTGTCAGATACACACGAAGTAAGTTGTTATCTGTATGACGAAGGGTCGAAAACCAATGAGACTGCTCCCGTGGATACAAGTCAATTATAGGACAGTTGAGCACAGGCAGTAGAGCATGTTCAGTGATCACAGGAGATTTT
>CAYNZF010000069.1:0-10614 GCA_964401615.1 uncultured Oscillospiraceae bacterium | reverse complement strand
CTTAAACCATGATTAGCCGGAAGGTGAATTTACACCAACTTTTAGGACTTGACTAAATTTTTCCTTCTGCTAACCGCATTCATTGTTTTTTTGCTGATGCTGCCATCCCAGATTTTCGCAGCAGAGGCATCTCAACTGATTTCCAAAGGCAGTACTTCAGGCAAAAAGGTGGCGCTGACATTTGACGACGGGGATGACGGGGGCAATACTCTCGCGATTCTGCAGACACTGTCAGACAACGGAATTAAAGGGACATTCTTTCTTACAGGCAAGGCGGTTTCCTCACATCCTGACAAGGTGAAAGCGATCGTAAATCAAGGGCATGTAATTGGGAACCATTCATATTCACACCCGGATTTCACGCAATTGACCGCAGAACAAATCAAGCTTGAATTGGATAAAACAGAAACAATTGTTATGAACACGACCGGAACAACGACTAAGCCTTTGTTCAGGCCGCCGAACGGCGCCTACGATTCAGCGGTTTTGCAGATCCTCGGAAACAACGGCTATTCCAAAACCATTTACTGGACGATTGATACGCTCGACTGGCAGGGTAAATCAGCCAGTGAAATAAAACAAAAAGTTCTGGGCAGCATAACACCCGGAGCCATTATCTTGATGCATCTCGGGTCAGGTGCAGTCAACACGCCTGCGGCACTTCCCGGCATCATTTCCGGTCTCAAAGCCGAGGGATACCAGTTCGTCACGATCCCCGAGCTGCTTGGAATGCCGGCCGGCTCGCAAAGCTACGTTGTAAAATCCGGAGACACATTATGGAAAATTGCCACGATGTATGGGGTGACCGTTCAGCAGATTGTGACAGTGAACAACATTTCGAATGCGAACCTTATCTATGTTGGTCAGGTTTTGACCATTCCCGGAACAGCTGCAACGCCTCCCACAACACCGACCAAGCCGCCTGCTCCGTCAACGGACACAAAATATACTGTGAAATCAGGCGATACATTAACCAAAATCGCGGCTGTATACGGTGTAACGGTCCAGCAACTTGTCGCAGCCAACAAGATAACTAACCCCAATCTGGTCTATGTGGGGCAGGTCTTGCTTATTCCGGGCAGCGGTACCGTGCCGGCCCCTGAGACGCCGGACAGCATGAGAACCTACACGGTCAAAGCGGGTGATACCTTGTGGAAGATCTCGACTCTGTACGGTGTCTCCATTCAGTCAATAACAACCGCCAACCACATCTCAAACATCAACCTGATTTATGTCGGCCATGTGCTGATCATTCCATGATTTAGATTGTTGTTTACTTCAGAACATTTTTTACAGGCTTGGCTTGAGGCATTAGAATATTGGCAACGATGAGAAGGAGAAGATAGTGATGAAAAAAGCTGAAAAAAACTAGCGAATACCAAAGACAAAGTCGTGGGAGAAATCAAGGAAGCTGCAGGAAAAATCACGGGCAATGAACAGCTTGAAATGAAGGGTAAAATCCAATCCTCCAAAGCGGAACTCAAATCCAAGCTTGAAGATGTGAGAAATGGTCTGGCAAAAACCATCAATCATGCGGTGGACAAAAAGGCAAGAAGTAGATTTGGTCTAAACCACCGCTCATAAAATTATTAACACCCCACTTGCACGGCGAGCGGGGTGTTTTTGCGTGAGAACTCTATGATGCGAACAATGCGTAAGAACTGTATCAGTTCGTTCTTTTGCGTATTTTGTATAACACCAAAGCGCTGGCCACCATCAGAAGAATCAAATGAATAGACCGCTGTCGTAAGTGTCATGCCAGCCAGATCCTGATCGGTCAAATTTGAAGTAACGATTCGTCCGGCCGCATCATTGTAAGCAGTGACCATATCTATTTGTGCTTGAATTGCTACTGCGTCATTTGTATTGACAATTCCGTCAGAAATTGTCCCGGGTGGGAAACCTGTTGCTGAAGTTCCCGGTGACACACCGACGGTGCCGCCTGAACGGCCACCAATGACGGTTGGGCCGGTATTAGTAACTGTTTCACCTGCCTGTATTGCAAAATCAGCGGTAGTGCCTAAACCAACCGGGGCATCTGCCTCCACAAGCTGTGCTTCAGACACTATGACCGGAATTTCTGCTGCCTTAATTTTGCCCGGCGAAATGCAATAGCACTGAACAGAATTGCTAAAAATACGGGTGTCTTTTCGATGGCGAACAGATTACCGTTCGTTTTTTTAACGTGATTCAGGAATAGAATTCCCAGCAGGAGCCTGTCTTTACAATGCAGATAGAAAAGGCGATTGGGGCAAAACAATGGCCCAATCATTTCTTAAGCTTTAATTGCGCTAAAATTGTGCTTTGAAATTCTTTATCGAAGTTCCGCAAATTTGTGTAAAATAAAAAAATATATCTCTATTTCACATCAAGAGCCAATAAATTGAAAGAGCCGGGAATTTGAAATTGATTTGGAGGAAGTTTACTTATGCTTCAAAAATTGCTCATGTTTTTAAAAAATAAAAAAATGTGGATCACTCTTGGCAGCTATTTTTTGTTCGCCCTATTACTGTCATTTATTATGGTTATGATCGACAACGGAACCTGGCCGCTTGAAGCACTCATTCCGCCGCTGTTTTTCACCTCAGTTGACTTGGCCAAACAAATTTTAAGCATGCTTTCCGGAGTGTTGTTGACCATCACAACATTTACTTTTTCTACCATTTTAGTTGTGTTGACGACGTACTCTTCCCAATTCTCTCCGCGCGTTGTGGAAAACTTTCTGATGAATAAAATCACTATGAAGGTCTTGGGCATATATGTTGGAGGTTTTTTTTACTGCATAACGACTTTGTTGTTTTTGAGGGAAAAAGAATTTGACGCACTGGTTCTTTCGGCAACAGTGGGAGTACTTTATTCAATGCTTTGCACCATCTACTTTGTTATTTTTGTCTACAATGTTTCGTCATCGATTCAAGCCAACAACCTCTTGGGGAGGTTGTATGATGATTCCAATCAAAGTATCAGGAACGCAGTCGAATCACTGAAGGATCAGGAGCGCGTCAACAGTTTTCAAAATGATTTCAATGACGTGAAATTCAAACTGATTTCCCAAAAAAATGGCTATGTTGTTTATATTGACTTCAATGAAATCCTGAACCTGACAAAAGATGTGGATTGCCAAATAATTGTTGATGCAAAAATCGGAGATTTTATTTCGGAGAATCAGACCGTCGGAAACCTATTTTGCAAACAAGCTGATTTGGATGAAAAAATAATCAACAAATTATCAGATTGTATCTCCGTTGAAAACGAAAGACTCGCTCCAAATGACTATCGCTTTTCATTGCAGAAGATGATTGAAGTCGCTTTGAGGGCAATTTCTCCGGGTATCAATGACCCTTACACCGCCATTCGCTGCCTCAGGCTGCTGGGTGTTTTGCTTGGAAAATTGTCACAAATTGATGGGCAATATACTGTGTTTAAGTCTGATGAGTCAAAGACCGGTATTTTTTACGAATGTCTGGATTTCCAAGATGACATTTTTTACACTTTTCACCAAATTGTTTACTATGGCAAAATGGATATATCCGTCGTGCTTGCATTATTTGAAGCGCTTGAGATCGTCGGCAGAAAAGCCACGCCTGCTAATCAAAGCGCAGTCATACAATTTAAGGAATATGTCTATTCGAATTGCATCTCATACTACGATCACAAAATTGACATTGATCAGATCGAGCTGCGCTACCTTGGTAAAAAGCCGGGCTATGCGTATTCAGATATGAGATATTAGAACACTATGTTATACTTAATTTAATTCAAAATCAGAACAAACATCGTGAAAAGCAACAAATCGCTCAACGCATTTGCTTATAAAAGCAATTTTAAACCAATCGAAATCACACAAAATTAAATAGGGTCAACACAATCAATTTTCTTGTTGGAATCAAAGGAGAAAATGCCAATGAACAAACTCGAAATGATGCGTAAGATAGGAAGCGTTTTGGATGAATCCAAAACAGGCATACTAACGACGATTGATGCTGAAGGAAAACCGCATGCCAGGTGGATGACACCGGTCCTTTTGGATCAATGGCCCGATGCGGTTTTTGCCGTGACCTCACCGGAATTTCCCAAAATTGCGCAGTTGAACAAGAATCCTCAAGTAGAATGGATGATACAAACGCGCTCTCTTGATCAGATCATCAACGTTCGGGGGGGGATCAACGTGCTTGACAATCCCTCTATGAAAGCGCAAGTCATGGAAGCGATCGGCAGAAAGCTGACGGTTTTCTGGAAGGTGAATAAGCAAAGCACAGATTTCGTCATTCTCGAAACGATCATCGATGAGGCGTGCTGGTTCTCCCCGATGAAAGGTGAACGCGAAGTGGTCTCATTCCGACAGGAAGGGGTTTGACATGGGCATTGACCAAAATATTCTGAATTATGAACGCGAATTTTTAAGCGGCTTGTTGGAGCAGATGCTGCAGATTCGTCACTTTGAAGAAAAATCAGCCCAGATGTACGGCCTACAGAAAATCGGCGGATTTTTGCATTTGTATATTGGACAGGAAGCGGTCGCTGTGGGTTCGATCGCAGCTTTAGACTTGGTAAAAGATTATGTTCTGACCGCTTATCGCGATCACGCTCATGCGCTCGTTTGCGGTATGAGCCCGGATGCGGCAATGGCTGAACTGTTCGGTAAAATTACCGGTTGTTCGCGGGGCAAAGGCGGCTCCATGCACTTTTTCGATGCGGAAAAGCACATGTATGGCGGCAATGGTATTGTCGGCGGTCACATTCCGGTCGCGACCGGTGTCGCCTACAAAATCAAGTACATGAAAGAAGATGGCGTGGTTCTTTGTTATTTCGGTGACGGAGCCATTCATCAGGGGGCCTTCCACGAAAGCCTGAATTTGGCCAAAATCTGGAATTTGCCCATCGTCTACATCTGTGAAAACAATCAATACGGCATGGGAACGGATTTCAGGCGCGTTTCATCGGTTCACGATCTCTCGTCGATGGGCGCAGCTTACGGTATCCCCGGTAAGCAAGTCGATGGCATGGATGTGCTGGAGGTACACGAAGCCACACTGGAAGCGGTCAAACAAGCGAAAGAAGGCCTGCCGTCATTGTTGGAAATGAAAACTTATCGCTACAAAGGCCATTCCATGAGTGATCCGGGAAAATACAGAACCCGTGAAGAGCTTGATGAATACAGGCAGCAAGATCCCATTTTAATTTTGAAAACAGCCATGATCAAAGCCAATCTGCTGACTGAAGAGGCTTATAAAGACCTAAATGACAAGTATAAAAAAATTGCGGATGATTCCGTTACCTTCTCTGAAAACAGCCCCGAGCCGGGGCTGGAAACAATGTATGAGGATTTGCTGGCTTGATTCCACTGGAATCGAGTTGGTTCTTGGAGGTGTGCAATGCCTGAAATGACCTACCGTGAAGCAATCAGACAAGCGATTGATGAAGAGATGGCCAGAGATGAACGAGTTTTCCTGATCGGCGAGGAAGTGGGCCAATATAATGGCGCTTACAAAGTCAGCCAGGGTTTGCTCGACAAATATGGTGAACAAAGGGTGGTGGATTCGCCCATCGTAGAAGAAGGTTTTACCGGTTTGGGCATCGGTGCCGCGATGGTTGGCCTGCGGCCCATCGTGGAGTGGATGACGTTCAACTTTTCGCTGATGGCCTACGACCAAGTGGTGAACAATGCCGCTAAAATGCGATATATGTCGGGTGGACAGACCACCATGCCGATTGTTTTTCGTGGACCGAACGGACCGGCAGAGTATTTGGGGACCCAGCATTCCCAAGCACTTCAGTCGATTTTTGCCCATATACCGGGGCTGAAAGTAATCTCTTCAGCGACCCCTTACGATGCTAAAGGCCTGCTGAAAACGGCTATTCGCGATGACAATCCGGTGATTTTTCTTGAAAGTGAAATGATGTATGGCTGGAAGGGTGAGGTTCCGGAAGAGGAATATCTGATTCCCTTTGGCCAGGCAGACATCAAACGCGAGGGTAAGGATCTGACTTTTGTCACTTACGCCAAGCCTTTGCGTATGGTGTTGGAAGCAGCCAAAGAGCTGGAGAAATTAGGCATTGATGCGGAAGTGGTCGATTTGAGATCCATTCGTCCATTAGACGAAGAAACGATCTACGCATCGGTACGTAAAACGCATCGCTGCGTGATGGTCGAGGAATCGTGGCCTTTTGCCAGTGTGGGTTCACATGTGGCCTGGCTGGTCTCGCGCAACTGCTTTGACATGTTGGATGCCCCTGTGGAAATGGTGGCTTCCGAGGATGTTCCCATGCCTTATAACCATACGCTGGAACTCGCGGTGCAGCCGACGGTCGAAAAGATCGTCGCTGCAGCCAAGTCGGTTCTATACATGTAGCAGAAAGGTAAACCATGGCAGAAAAAATTTTAATGTTGGCTTTGTCGCCAACCATGGATAAAGGTCATATCGCTGAGTGGTTAAAACAGGAAGGCGATACCGTTGCATCGGGTGATTTGCTTTGCGAAGTAGAGACGGATAAAGCGACGATGGATTATGAATCCTCGGTAAGCGGTGTTCTATTGAAAATCGTGGCCCCGGCGGGTTCAGAAGCGGCCATCGGTGACTTGATCGCAATCATAGGAGAGGCCGGTGAGGACATCAGCGCCTTACTTGAGGACAAAGCAGCCGCTGCTCTGGTGCAGGCGGCGACGCCGGAAAAGGTCGTGCAGGACAAGCCGGTAGAGGCGGAGGCACAGTCGAAAGTCAGGGCTGAGGATGAGCCTGCTTCATCAGACGCTTACCAAAAAGCCTCACCTCTGGCCAGAAAACTGGCTGAAAAGAATGGTTTGAACTTGGCCGACATCAAAGGCAGCGGACCGCAAGGACGAGTGATCAAGGCCGACATCGATCAAATGATGGCTCAGTCCGGCTTGGAGTCGAAAACTGAAGCGAAAGCTGACGTGGCTCAAGCTGCTTACGCCCCTGCCGCACAGGAAGATCTGCTCATACCGGTCAGCCGCATGCGCAGCATCATCGCCAAACGTTTGGCCGAATCAAAATTCTCAGCCCCGCACTACTATCTGAAAATCTCAGTTGAGATGGACGGTTTGTTGGCCAGCCTCAAACAGCTAAATAAAAAATCCGAAGCGAAAATTTCGCTCAATGCCTTCCTTACAAAAATCGTGGCTGAAGTATTGAAAAAACATCCTCGCGTCAACGCAAGTTGGCAGGGGGATACGATTTTACAGTTTGGCCATGTCGACATCGGTACCGCGGTCGCCCTGAAAGATGGATTGATCACACCGGTGGTGCGAAATTGCGGCAATAAGGGCATCCTGCAGATTGACACAGAACTCAAGCAATTGATCGATAAAGCCAGGTCGAATGCCCTGCAGCCTGAAGAGTATGCCGGAGCGACCTTTACCATCAGCAGTCTGGGCTCGCTTGGCATCGAGGAATTCTCAGCAATCATCAATCCGCCTGGATCAGCGATTCTGGCGGTTGGAGCGATCAAGAAAAAAGCCGTTGTCCTGGAGGATGAAAGCATTGTGGTCCGTTCCATGATGAAATTGAGCCTTTCTTGTGACCATCGCGTAATCGACGGTGCAGTCGCGGCCGCCTTTCTCACGGATCTCAAGGAGACCTTGGAATCACCGCTGCGAGCCTTGTTTTAAGGTTATGACAACAAAGGAGAATCACTGTGACTGATCAAAGCAATTATGATCTGCTCGTCATTGGCGCGGGACCCGGAGGCTATGTGGCCGCCATTCGCGCCGCTCAGCTTGGACTGACCGCAGCCGTGATCGAGAAAGACAAACCCGGAGGAGTATGCTTGAACATCGGCTGCATTCCGTCCAAAGCGCTGATTCATCAAGCAGAATTATTCCAATCCATAAACGGACTTGCCGAGATGGGGATAACGGTTGACAAAACAGGCTTTTCTTATACCAAAGTCAACGCGAAGTCACGTGCAGCGGCCGATCAATTATCCAAGGGCATTCGCTTTCTCTTAAAAAAGAACAAAGTTGACTTGATCTCAGCCGAAGTCGTCAAAGTGCGCTCCGGAGAACTTGAATTGAACGACGGCCGCGTTTTGAAGGGTAAAAACATCATCATCGCGACGGGATCCAGGCCCCGTGAACTACAGGGTTTTTCCTTCGATGAGCAGAGCATTTTGTCCTCTACCGGCGCGCTGCTGCTGCAGGATTTGCCCCAAAGCATGCTCATTTTAGGTTCAGGTGCGATCGGCGTGGAATTCGCCCATATTTTTAATGCTTTCGGTGTTGAGATCCATCTTGTAGAGATGCTGGAACGGATTTTGCCGATCGAGGACGACGAAACGGTCGACGTATTGGTGAAGTCATTTAAAAAGCGGGGCATCCACGTTTACACTTCGACCACCGCTCTGTCCCAAAAGCAAGTCGACGGCAAGCTGGAAATCGTGCTGCAGGATAAAGCCGGAGCACAAAGCACTGTAACGGTAGACAAACTCTTAGTCTCAGCCGGCAGGCTGCCTAATACGGCAGGACTTGGGCTTGAAGAAGCCGGTCTCAAGCTCGATAAAGGCGGATTTATCACTGTGGGTGATTTTTACCAAAGTGATGTGCCCGGTATTTATGCAATAGGAGATGTGGTGAGAACACCGCTGCTGGCCCATGTCGCTTCCAAAGAAGGAGAAATCGCGGCTGAGCACATGGCTGGTAAAGATCCGGCCCCCCGATTGGATCTGCTTTCCATCCCCGGGGCCACCTACTGCGAGCCGCAAATGGCCAGTTTTGGTTATACCGAGAGGCGTGCTTTGGAGCAGGGTCTGAAATTTAAAAAATTGCTTTTCCCCTACAAGGGTATCGGCAAAGCGGTAGCCACAGAGCAATCCGGGGGTTTGATCAAGCTGCTGCTGGATGCCGAAACCGAGGAGTTGATCGGGGCACATATCGTCGGTGCGGAAGCGACTGAATTGATTCATGAGCTGCTTTTGATGCGCACGGCCGAATTGCTGCCGGAAGACATCATTCACATGATCCATGCTCATCCGACCTTGTCAGAAGGCCTCAAGGAGGCCATGCTTCAGGCAAAAGACGGAGCGATTCATGTTTAAGTTCGCGTTTTTGCCATAGCCCCATGGACATGAAAATGGCCTGTCGTTGACAACGTCAGGCCATCGTGATATATTTGAGTTAGATAATGCTAACTACAAACCCGACGTTTAAATAGCTTGGACCTTGAAATCGGATTAATGTCAGGACAAAGACGAAACAGCTGAGCTGTTTGGTGTTTTCAGCACAATAATTTGATTATCTAAGGAGGCTATTATGGCTTACGAACTGAAAGAACTAGGATACGCGTACAACGCTTTAGAACCCACGATTGACGAAGAGACCATGAAACTGCATCACGACAAGCATCATCAAGCATACGTGAATAATTTGAACAAAGCCCTGGAAGGTACAGAAGTTAAAGCGACCACAATCGAAGAGCTGCTCTCGGACCTTGATCAGGTACCTGAAGACAAACGCAACGCCGTGCGCAATAATGGCGGCGGCCATTACAACCACACGCTTTTTTGGGAAACCATGACTCCGGGCGGTGCGAAGGAGCCTCAAGGCGCTTTGGCGGTAGCCATTACCAAAACATTCGGCAACGTCTTGGAATTTAAAGACAAGTTTGAAAAGGCAGGTGCGGGGCAATTCGGCTCAGGATGGGCTTGGCTGGTCCTGGATCAAGGTGAACTTAAAGTAGTCAGCACCCCCAATCAGGATTCACCTCTTTCTAAAGGGCAGAAAATTTTACTTGGCAATGACGTTTGGGAACATGCCTATTACTTAAAATACCAGAACCGTCGTCCGGATTACCTCAAAGCCTGGTGGGACGTAGTGAACTGGGACATAGTGGCCAGACGTTTTGAAGAAGCGGATTTATAATTCAAAGACTTTCCACGAGGGGCTGTCTCAGAAATGAGACAGCCTTTTTCGTATTAATTTATTAATACTGTAACAAATGCACAGTTTGATCAAATTTACTGTGATATTCTTCTCCGCAGAACACAATCAATATGAAAAATTTTTGCAAAAGCAAGAATCACACGACACAAATTGCCTGATGAATTATCCGAGCATGGTGAAGGAGGCATTTATGGATATTATGTATAAAATGAAAACAAACAAAAGCTTTGAACAGGCCGTAGAAGATCTGAAAACAAGCCTGGGTGAGCACAAGTTTGGTGTTTTATGGGAGATGAACTTTAAAGATAAGCTTCAGGAAAAGGGCTTGGACTTCAACACAAATTTCAAGGTATTGGAAGCATGCAATCCCCCCAAGGCGAAAAAAGTCCTTGACGCGCACCTGGAGGCAGGCTTCTTTTTGCCCTGTAAGATGGTCGTTTACGAAAATGAAGGGACTGTCATGCTGGGGATGCTGCGACCGACAGAATTGATGGGTTTGACCCATTTTAATGATCTTTCAGAGATAGCGCGTGAGGTCGAAGATGAACTTAAATCCGCAATCGATGAAGCCGTATAATCTTGTACACAAACTGAAGGAGGGTGGCGGTCTGTAAGGACCTTCACCCTTTTTCTGTGTAAACAGTCAGTGTCCCGAAAATTTGTCTCAAATTAAAAGATCAGAAAGGAAAACAAATCAATGAAGAAAAACTTGTACG
>CAYNZF010000068.1:0-10746 GCA_964401615.1 uncultured Oscillospiraceae bacterium | reverse complement strand
TCTAAATTACAATCCCTTGGCTAAAAACAAATACAAGCTTCTAGATCAGAGCTATTTGTTCAAAGAAAACCCCAAACTCTTTACCGAGGCCGAGATGGATGCTTTTGTCAAAATATTGACCGACCTGGGCATGGATGCTTTTCATGAGTGAAGCGGAAATTTTTTAAAAACACCGAATTTCCAAAGCCATTTCGTTATGTTTGCTTTATAATGATGCCCTGTACTAAAAAACAAGGAGTCAAGCAATGCTGCATTTCGACAGTGACTATATGGAAGGCGCCCATCCCCAAATTCTGGAACGTCTGACACAAATCAATTATGAAAAACAACCCGGTTATGGGAGCGATGCCATCTGTGCTGAAGCGCGCGCTAAAATTCGCGCCGCTTGTGCCTGTCCTGAGGCTCAGGTTTCGTTTTTGGTCGGTGGCACGCAGACCAACGCCACCATCATCGACGCCCTCTTGCTGAGCTACCAGGGCGTGCTCGCGGCTGTTTCTGGGCATATCAATCAGCACGAAGCCGGTGCCATTGAAGCTGGCGGCCATAAAGTCCTCGCTTTGCCGGAGCGGGACGGAAAAATCAAAGCCGCCCAGGTGACCGAGTACATGGAACTCTTTCTGGGCGATGACAGTTATGAGCACATGGTCGAACCGGGCATGGTCTATATCTCGCATCCCAGCGAGTACGGGACGCTTTATACCAAGGCCGAATTGGAAGACTTGCAGGCGGCTTGTAAAAAATATGGTTTGTCACTTTTTATGGACGGGGCCAGACTGGGTTACGGATTGGCTTCTGCAAGTACAGATGTCAAGCTGGCAGACATCGCGCGGCTTGTCGATGTTTTTTATATCGGCGGCACCAAGGTCGGTGCGCTCTTCGGAGAGGCTGTGGTTTTTCCCGATCCTCTGCGGGTCAAAAATTTCTTCACCGTTTCCAAACAGCACGGGGCCGTCCTGGCCAAAGGCTGGCTCCTGGGCGTGCAATTCGACGCGCTTTTCACGGACGATTTGTATCTGAAAATCTCGCGCAACGCGATCGAAATGGCCGAGCGACTGGTGGACGCCCTCAAGGCAAAAGGCTACCGCTTTTTGCTTGATTCACCCACGAACCAGCAGTTTGTAATCATGGAAAACGCTCGCCTGGCCGAACTCTCAAAGCATGTCAGCTGCGCCTTTTTTGGCAAATACGATGAAACACACACCGTCGTGCGTTTCGCCACCAGCTGGGCAACCACGGCTGCCGACATGGACGCGCTGATCGACCTGCTTTGAGTAAACACGCTGCGGAAGACTTTGAAGTGATTGAAAAACAATTCTGATTAGAAAGTTGTTAGCCTGATGGATTTTTTACAAATATTACTTATCGCCGTCGCTGTTTCCATGGATGCTTTTGCCGCGGCAATCTGTAAGGGTTTGAAAGCGGGAAAAATCGTGTGGCGCGATGTCGCTCTCATCGGCCTCTTTTTCGGACTTTTTCAGGGCCTGATGCCGGTGATCGGCTGGTTCCTGGGCAGCCAATTCGAACGATACATCGTCGCTTTCGATCATTGGATCGCCTTTGTCCTCCTGGTTATCATCGGTGGGAAAATGATCCACGAAGCGGTCAAAAGTGAAACCTGTCCGCCTTACACGCGTTCAAGCATCAAGGAAATCATCTTGCTTGCCATCGCCACCAGCATCGACGCTTTGGCCGTGGGGGTGACTTTTGCCCTGGTCAAAACACCAATAACCATGGCTGCTCTGACCTTCACACTGACCACCGGGCTGATTTCCTCCCTGGGTGTGCTGGTCGGGGTGAAGTTCGGCGAGCGCTTCAAGAAACCGGCCGAAATCACCGGAGGCGTCATACTGGTCCTGATCGCCCTAAAAATCGTGTTGGAACATACGGGGCTGTGGTTTTAAAGCAAGCCATCCCTCAGGAGGCTTTCCCCCAAAACCAGGCGATAAAGCGGTGCGGCAAAATTTTACTCAATAAGTTTGATGCTTTCATGGGCAGGGTAAAAACCGATAAAATTTTTCCTTTCCCGGCATCGCGCAGGGCTTTTTCAGCCACTTGATCAGGCCTCGACATCATGAATTTTTTACTGAGACTTTCAACGTTCGCGAACGCATTGGCTTTGTTGAAAAAATCGGTTGCGATCGCACCGGGGCAGACGGTGGTCACCACGATTCCCTGCGGCTTCACTTCATTGCGCAGCGCACGGGAGAACGAGATAACAAAGGCTTTACTGGCTCCATATACGGCCATCCCCGGCAAAGGTGCGAAGCCTGCAGAAGAGGCGATCTGGATGAGCTTCGATTGCGGAATCATTAAGGGCAAAGCCGCGTGGGTCAGGTAAACCAGGGCTTTTATGTTGACATCCAGCATCGTGCGGTGTTCTTCCAGTGGCACGCTCGCGAAGTCACCAAACTTGCCGCCACCGGCATTGTTGATCATCAGCACCAGCTCCGGTTTTTCAGATGTGATGGTTTGACAAAATTGCTCGAGTTCTTGTGGATCTTGTAAATCACAGACAAACACACGCGCACGCAGCGAACCGCGGCTTTGCAGTTCATCGGCCAAAGACTGCAGCGCTTCAGCGTTACGGCCCAGTAACCAGAATTCTTCAATGGCAACGGCTTCTCCGAAATATCGTGGATTTTTCGCCAAAATCTCGACGAAACTGCGGCCCAAACCGGAGGCTGCTCCTGTAATGATGGCTGTTTTCATGTTTTTTCCTTTATTGTCGACCGCTCACCGAGCAGTCAGACTTCCTTTGATTTCTCAATAAGGCGATGCCGACACGGATTCTGCTCATTCAAGCGGAATCGTTGTCGGCATCTTTTTTGATTTGTGATGATCGCTTTAAAACAAAGCGTTATTTGTCACAAAGTTCATCGTCGACCGCGGCTGCTCCACGACTTACTTCGCTTTTCCTTGATTCGCCACGGAATCCATTTTCGCCTTGATGGCTTCCTGGTCACCCAGGTAGTATTTGGTTTGGAAATTCATCTCATCGTCAAACTCATACACCAAAGGCACACCGGTCGGAATGTTGACCCCGATGATTTCCTCATCGCTGAGGTTCTCAAAATATTTCACCAAAGCGCGCAGCGAATTGCCGTGAGCCGCGACCAGCACGCGTTTTCCGGCCATGATATCCGGCTTGATCACTTCGTTGAAATAGGGCACGGCACGTTCGATGGTGATTGCCAGACTTTCGGTCAATGGCAAAAGAGATTTATCTTCGGTCTCGCGGTATTGATCTTGCAGCCTGGGGTTCCGCTCGTCATCCGCTTCCAGTTCAGGCGGGCAAATATCAAAGGATCTGCGCCAGATCTTGACTTGATCTTCACCGTACTTGGCCGCGGTCTCAGCCTTATTCAAGCCCTGCAGCGCGCCGTAGTGACGCTCATTCAATTTCCATGACTTATAAACCGGCAACCATTCGCGGTCCATGTTTTCGAGCACTAAATTCAGGGTATGAATCGCTCTTTTCAAGTATGAGGTGTAACACACATCAAAGTCGTATCCCTCTTCTTTTAAAATGCGTCCGCCCTCAGCCGCTTCCAAACGACCTTTATCGGACAAATCCACATCCATCCAACCGGTGAATAGGTTCAACCTATTCCACTCACTCTCTCCATGGCGAACTAAAACTAATTTTTTCATATCGCTGCTCCTTGTAGATGTTTTATCTGATTTTGTATGGCTCGATTATAACACGCCTCCTTGTCTGTTTCATTGTTAATTGCTAAGATTTAGGCAAAACTCAGCATCCCAACGAAAGAGGTTCATCAATGAAAGAAGTGGTTTTAACCGCTGACCGTCCAACCGGTCGTTTACACATCGGACATTATGTCGGTTCGCTCAAAAAACGCGTGCAGTTACAAGACGAAGATTACACCCGTTACGTCATGATCGCCGACCTCCAGGCGCTGACTGACAACGCCCACGAATCAGCCAAAGTCCGTGAAAATGTTTTGGAAGTCACCTATGATTATCTGGCCTGCGGCATCGATCCGGCCAAAACCACCATTTTTATTCAATCACTTGTTCCGGAACTGGCCGAGCTCACTGTGCTCTACTTGGATTTCGTGACTCTCGCGCGCCTCAAACGCAATCCGACCGTAAAAGAAGAGATGAAACAAAAATCCTACGGAGACACCGTCCCGGCGGGCTTTTTGGTCTATCCGGTCAGCCAGGCGGCGGACATCACGGGCTTTGATACCACTTATGTCCCTGTTGGTGATGATCAATTGCCGATGCTGGAACAAACCAACGAAATCGTCCGCCACATCAACAACTTTTTCGAGACTGAGATCCTCAAAGAATGTAAGCCTTTGCTTTCCAAAGTGACGCGGTTGCCCGGAACCGACGGTTCGGCGAAAATGGGCAAGTCATTAAATAATTGTATCTATCTCTCCGATGACTCCGCTGCCATTAAAACGAAAGTAATGGGCATGTTTACAGATCCCAATCACCTGCGCGTGGAAGACCCGGGAAATGTCGACATCAATCCGGTCTTTAAATACCTGGATGCTTTCGATCCCGATCAAGATGAGCTCGCGGAATGGAAAGCGCATTATAAACGCGGCGGTCTCGGCGACATGAAAGTCAAAAAGCGCCTCAATGAAGTCCTGCAGGCTGAACTGGGCCCCATCGGCGCGCGTCGCCGTGAATTTGAGCAGGATCCCGAAGCCATTATGCAGATGCTTAAAGCGAACAGCGCGGTCGCCCGCGAAGTATGCCAGGGTGTTTTACTGCGTCTAAAGAAAGCCATGCATCTCGATTATTGAGCCGCTTAATCGGTCCAGGCAATCAACAATAAAAACTTATTCAATGGTCAGATGAATCATTTCATCAGGAATGGAAAAGGAGCTGAATTTTCATGAAGACCGAAAAGTACCTGCGGCTCTTAGCCAGAGAGTATCCCAATATCAGCTCAGCCACAGGTGAAATCGTACGTTTGCAAGCCTATTGCGATCTTCCGAAGGGTACTGAGTATTTCTTCAGCGACCTTCATGGAGAAGACGGGGCCTTCATTCATTTGATGCGCTCCGCCTCAGGTACCATCCGCTCGAAGATCAGAGAGCTTTATGGAAATACTTTGCCCGAAAGGGACCAAAACCAATTGGCGAATCTCATTTACGACGCGGACAAAGTCCTGCACCTCGTCGCGGATAAGGGGCTGCTCGATGAGGAGTGGATCCGTTTTACCATCATCCGCCTGTCCGAACTGCTGCGCTACGTTTCTTCCAAACAAGCCCGGCAGGTCATTCGTGATAAAATGCCGCCGGAGTATACGGAAGTCATCACTGAATTGCTTTACGCATATAATGGGGATTTTGATCGCGAGGCTTATTCCAACGCCATCATCGCTTCCATCATCGCCGCTGATGCAGCCCCGGCTTTCATTCGTTCGATGTGTCTGATGATCCAGCGTGTCGCGGTTCACTTCATCCACATCATCGGCGACGTGTTTGACCGTGGCAAAGCCCCGAACCGCATTCTAGAGGCTCTGATCGACTTCAAACTCGTCGACTTTCAGTGGGGCAATCACGATATTCAGTGGATGGGGGCCGCGGCCGGCAATGAAGTCTGCATTTGTTCTGTGATTCGCGCCAACATCGCTTACAACAATTTCGACGCCATCGAAGACGGTTACAGCATCAACCTGCGCGCCTTGTCTTCTTTTGCCCAGGAAGTCTACCATGACGATCCCTGCGAACGCTTTATCCCCAAAGTTTTGGATCAGAACGTCTATGATGTGGTAGACATCAAGCTGGCGGCCAAAATGCACAAGGCCATCGCCATTCTGATGTTCAAACTGGAAGCCAAGCTGCTGCAGCGCCATCCGGAGTATCAAATGGATGACCGCCGCTGCATCGAATTTACGGATTTCAGGCGCATGGTGCATGTGGTGGAGGGTAAAGAGTATCCCCTGATGGATACGCATTTTCCGACCATCGATCCGGATGATCCGACCAAACTCAGTCCTGAAGAGGAAGCCCTGCTTGTCGCCTTGAAATCTTCATTCAGGCATTCCGAGCCTCTGCATCGGCACATCGCTTTTCTGTACAACAACGGCAGCAGCTATAAAATTGCCAACAACAACCTGCTTTTTCACGGTTGTATTCCGATGACCAAAAACGGTGAATTTGACGCCATGCGGGTCAACGGTCAGGTCTATAGCGGTAAATCTCTGATGGACTACCTCACCAATATGACTACACAAGCTTATTACGGCGATGCTGACGGCAGCGAGCATCTGGCAGCGGTGGACTTTATGTGGTACCTCTGGTGCGGTCCCAAGTCCCCTCTATTCGGCAAAAGTAAAATCGCCACTTACGAAAACTACTTCATTGCGGACAGGGCCCTGCGTGCCGAAGTCTACAACCCGTACTTCAAACTGGCGGAACGTGAGGAGATTTGCGATAAAATCTTACAGGAATTCGGTCTGCATGAAACGCATTCGCACATTATCAACGGTCATGTCCCGGTCAAAATCAAGGACGGTGAACGGCCGGTCAAGGCGAACGGCAAGCTCTTCGTCATCGACGGCGGCATTTCCAAAGCTTATCAGCCCAAAACGGGCATCGCGGGTTATACGCTGATTTTCAACTCGCACCATCTGGCGCTGGCGGAACATCACAATTTTGACCAGATCGAAAATGACATGGGCTCGTACACACCTAAAATCACCATCGAAGACGTGATGGACCGGCGCGTTCTCATCGCGGACACCGATCAGGGCAAGCTCCTGCTGGAACAGATCGAGGATTTAAAAGAGCTCATCGTGGCCTATCGTGAAGGCCTGATCAAGGAAAAAATGCGCTCCGACGATGTGATTTGATTTTTGACGCTGGCGGTTAACGCTCCTTTGCGATATTTTAGGGAATTTATGCACTAAATTCCCTAATTTTTTGCGAAGGGACGCCTTTTGCAGCCTGAACTTGAGGTTTTTTCATTGAGCCGTTGAACTAAGCGCACTCCCCGTGTCAAATTGGCTGTTATGCAGGGACGTGTAGAAGCCGTTTTGCGCGAGCAGATCCGCATGGGTACCCTGCTCTACGATGTCCCCGTCTTTCAAGACCAATATCAGATCCGCGTTGCGGATGGTTGAAAGCCTGTGTGCGATGACGAAGCTGGTGCGGCCTTGCATGAGGTTGTCCATCGCCTTCTGGATCAGCACTTCCGTGCGCGTGTCGACACTGCTGGTGGCCTCATCCAGAATCAGAATCTCCGGATCCGCCAGGATGGCGCGGGCTATGGTCAGGAGCTGTTTTTGCCCTTGAGAAATATTGTCGGCCTCTTCATTGAGGACCATGTTATAGCCGTCGGGCAGGGTGCGCACGAAATGATGCACCTGAGCGGCCTTGCTCGCCTCTTTGACCGCCTCATCGCTCGCCTCCAGGCGGCCGTAGCGGATGTTGTCCGCGATGCTGCCGTTGAATAACCAGGTGTCCTGCAAAACCATCCCAAAGGCAGAGCGCAGTGACTTCCGTTTAAACTCACGGATGTCATGCCCGTCCAGCAGGATCGCGCCTGCGTTGACATCGTAGTAGCGCATCAGCAGTTTCACGATGGTGGTTTTGCCAGCGCCTGTCGGACCGACGATAGCGATCTTCTGTCCCGGCTTGACCGCGACACTGAAGTCTTTGATGATGATTTGGTCTTCGTTGTAACCGAAGGAAACGTGCTTGAATTCCACGGCACCGTGCACCGCGATGGCCCGGGGGGAGTCGGCTTGATGATCTTCAGCGGCTTCAAGCGCGTCCGGGGCATCCGGGCTCTCTTCCGCTTCACCCAAAAATTCAAAGACCCGTTCGGCCGAAGCCGCTGTCTGCTGCAGAACATTCGAGAGATTGGCCACTTGCGCGATGGGTTGATTGAATGAGCGCACATACTGAATGAAGGCCTGAATACCGCCGATGGTCATCGTCCCATTGGCCGCCAGCGAACCGCCGATGATGCAGATCGCCACATAGGCCAGATTGCCGATAAAGCCGGTAATGGGCATCATGAGACCGGACAGAAAATTGGATTTCCAGGCCGCATTGTAGAGCTTGCCGTTATGTTCATCGAAGGTTTCAGAGGTCTGCTCTTCCTGCGAAAACGCTTTGACCACGACGTGATTGCCGTACATTTCCTCCACGTAACCGTTCACCGTGCCCAGGTATTTCTGTTGATTGGCAAAATGCAGCTGCGACTTCTTGATAATCAAAATGACCGCGGCCATCGACAGCGGGATGACGAAAAGCGCGACCAGAGTAAGCGTGACGCTGATGCTGAGCATCATAATGATGACGCCGATCAAGACCGTGATGGATGTAAAAATCTGGGTCAGACTCTGGTTCAGGCTCTGGTTGATGGTGTCGACATCGTTGGTAATCCGGCTGATGACATCTCCGTGGGAATTGTGGTCAAAATAAGACAAGGGCAAGCGGTGGATCTTGTCATTCAGTTCGTTGCGTAAAGCCCTCGTCAGACGCGCGCTGCTCCCCGACATGATGAAGCCCTGCAGGTAGGAAAATACCGCGCTGATGACATAGAGACCAAGCAGCATGAGCAAAGTCGTGCCGATTTTTTTGAAGTCGATGTCCCCGCTGCCGGCCAGCTTCAGCATCATCCCGCTGAAGAGATCATCGATGGCCCGCCCCAAAATTTTCGGTCCCCAGATGGTAAAAACAGCCGAAGCGATGGCCATGATCGAAACGAGCAGCATACGGCTTTTTTCTTTACCGAAGTAGGCCAGCAGCTTACGCATCGCTCCTTTGAAATCTTTGGGCTTTTCCCCCGCGGCCATACCGCCGCCCATGGGGCCAAAGCCCCCGTGACCGCCTTGACGAGGCTTTGCTGCGGTGCGTGGCGCTGTGCTCTGTTTGGTATCATGCTTGCTCATGCCAGTTCCTCCTGCGTCAATTGGGTCGCAGCGATCTCGTAATAGGGCGGGCAGCTCTTGAGGAGTTCCGCGTGGGTGCCACGTCCGACAATGCGTCCGTCGTCCAGCACAATGATTTGTTCTGCGTGCATGATCGTGCTCACCCTCTGACCCACGATGAGGACAGTGCTTTCGCCGGTCTGCTCTTTGAGCGCTCGGCGCAAGGCCGCGTCGGTCTTGAAATCCAGGGCGGAAAAACTGTCATCAAAAATATAGATCTCGGGTTTTCTGATCAGGGCTCTGGCAATCGCGAGGCGCTGCTTTTGGCCACCGGACACGTTGCTTCCTCCTTGCGAGATTTCCGCGTCGAACGCGTCCGTTTTTTCCTCGATAAATTCCGTGGCCTGGGCAATGCGAGCCGCTTCCACAACCTCCTCATCCGTCGCGTCATTTTTTCCGTAACGAATGTTGGAGGCGATGCTGCCCGAAAAGAGCACACCCTTTTGCGGGACATAGCTGATTTTGTTTCTCAGGTCCTTTTGCCTGACTTCACGAATATCGACGCCGTCGACCAAAATCTGACCGGCGGTGACATCATAAAAGCGCATCAACAGATTAACCACAGTCGATTTTCCTGAACCGGTTGAGCCGATCAGAGCGGTGGTTTGACCCGGCCGAGCGGTAAAACTGATTTCGTGCAGGCTGTCTTCTTCGGCATCGTGATAGCGAAAATTCACGTTTCTGAATTCAAGCAGGCCTTGCGAATCTTCAGCGAATTCCTTAGGATTCAAAGGGTCGACGATGCTGTTCTCACTTTCCAGGACTTCAGCGATACGCTTGCCTGAAACCGCTGCTCTGGGGACAAAAATAAACATCATTGAAATCATGAAAAAGGCCATGATGATTTGCATGGAATATTGGATGAAGGCCATCATATCACCGATCTGCATGGTGGCATTGGAGATTTGTCCGGCACCGACCCACACGATCAAGATACCGACACCGTTCATGATAAGCATCATGACCGGCATCATGAAAACCATCACGCGATTGATAAAGAGGTTGGTACGCGTAAGGTCGTCGTTAGCGGCTTCGAAACGCATTTTTTCATGCGCTCGTGTGCCAAAGGCTCTGATGACCATCAAACCGCTCAGATTTTCGCGAGACACCAGATTGAGCCTGTCAATGAGCTTCTGAATGAGAGTGAATTTGGGCAGAGCGATCGTCATGACCACGATAATCAGGCCCACCAGCAGTACAACGGCCACCACAATGATCCAACTCATCGATGTGGACTTGTCGAGGGCCATAAAGACTCCGCCCACAGCCATGATCGGGGCATAGAAGATCATCCTGATTCCCATCATCAGGAGCATTTGAATCTGGGTCACGTCGTTGGTGCTGCGAGTAATTAAGGAGGCCGTAGAGAATTGATCAAATTCGCGATTGGAAAAATTCCTCACCTTATTGAACACGTCCCGGCGCAGATTTCGCGCCACTGCTGCCGCGATTCGGGACGAAATCAGACTGACCAGCACCGTCGCCACACCGCCTATCAAAGCGATACCCAGCATAAACAGACCGATTCTCAAAATATAGGCCCGCTGCATGGCGGCCAAATCCACACCGAGTTCATTGTAATAGCTTTTGGCCAGGACGGTGGCACTCTGTTTTAACATCGAAGCGTCGTTCTTGAGCGCCTGTTCTCGCGCATTGGCAATGACTGCAGCCGGAATTTGACTGAGCCAGGGCTGCATGGGGTATAAGCTGCTGATGTCTTGATTGAGCAAGTCCCGACTCACATCAGTTGTGCTCGCATCATCAGGCGCGTCGGACCGGCCCGCTGTGGCTGAAGACATGGGCATGTCTTCGGGCAGGTCCTG
>CAYNZF010000067.1:0-10784 GCA_964401615.1 uncultured Oscillospiraceae bacterium | reverse complement strand
AGATGAGGGGGATCGAACCCCTTACCTCTTGAATGCCATTCAAGCGCTCTCCCAAATGAGCTACACCCCCAAAACGACATTACGAATCATAAATCCTTCAGGATGAATTGTCAACAATATATTGTTATGCAAATCAGCAGTATTTTTCGAGCTTCGAGAGGCACTTTTGGGACAGCACTCGTATCTCGTTAAGCGCTGCTGAATACAAAATCCCGCGCTCCGTTCTATAAAGAGACGTCACCATAAGTAATGATCTCCTGAGTTACAGATTCGGTTTTCCTGCTTGAAATCGAGGTTTACCGACTCAAATCCAAAACGGTCACATCTCCCTGCCCCTGCATTACATCAATGATAGCCTGGTGACAGCTGGTAAAAATAATTTGAAAATCACGTTTCCTGGTCAACTGCATGAGGAAATCAAGCGCGGTCCGCGTGCGCGTGCTGTCGAATTGAACGAAGCTGTCGTCAAAAATCAGGGGCAGCCTCATTTCATGCATATACACTGATTCGACGATGGCCAGGCGCAAAGCGAGATGCAATTGGTCAATTTTTCCGGCACTGAAATAGTCACGTTCGTGGGCGATTCCACTGTCAGCGTCTTCGAGGCGGATGTCAAAATCGTTGCTGACAAGCAGCTTAACTTCGGGTATACCGCTCAGACCTGCGAGGATTTCGCCGAACTTCGCGTTGATGGCCGGTCCAAAGCTGCGCCGTTGCTCCTGATCGGCTTCTCTGATCCATTTTTGGGCCTGTTCGAGACTCGCGCTCTCCGCCACTACCTCCGTGATGGCGGCTTTATTCATGGCCAATTCTCGTTCAATTTGCGCCGGCATGCGCGTCTTATTCAGCGCCGTCTTAAGCTGTTCGCGGTTTCTCCACAGGCTTTCGCGCAAGCGCTCGATTTTAGCTTCCACAGCGGCCATATCCAAGGCCATTTCATTTTTCGCTTCTGCTGCCAGAAGTGTTTCCACAAGTCCATTTTGCTCAAGCCAGAGGCGATTTTCCTCCAATCTTAAAACAGCCTGCGCTTGGGTCATGGCAGCTAGTTTATGTTGAATGTTTTCACCCAATCGTTCAATGTTTTGTTCCAGTTGGCGCAGTGTCTCAAAGCGGTTTTGGAGTTCCTCTAAATCCGATTCGGCCACGTGGAGGCTGTCAGTACGAATTCGCTTTTTAGAGAGTATTTGAACCTGTGTTTGCAGATGCTCACGCTTTTCCCCATAGTCGGCGAGTAATGTTTCGAGCTCTTGCAAGTTAGCCTTTGCGTGGAAAGTTTGGCTTAATTTATGCTTTTCAAGTTCCAGTGCGCTCGTAAGTTGAAGCTCATCTTCCAGGCCCTCAAGGTGCATTTCCTGCTGTAAGGCAAAAGCGGCGTTTGTGTGAATCGATTCTTGAATACTGAGCTCATCCGGAATTTTGAAGGACAAGCGGTCAAGCTGCTCACGCAGTTTTTTGACTTCCTGTTCAGCCAGGTTTTCGGCACAAGCCCACTCCTCTTTTAACAGATTCGTGTCGATATTTTCGCCCGCGTTTTCGCTGACCTCAATTCGCAGAGCGGCCAGCCTTTCTGCCATGACTCTCTTTTCCTCGTGTAGGTCTCTGCTGTCATTGAGCAGCTGAGCGGCTTGTGCTTCAGCCCAAGCCAGCTGTTTTTCGTGATGTTCCATGTTGGCGCTAAGCTGAAGTAATTTTTCATTGTTTTTATTGATGAGTTCACGGTCATGAACGAAATTTTTTCGCTCCGCAGAAAGCCTGGCTTTAAACCACAAAGCAAGAAACACAGCCATCAGACCGAAGGCCAGCAGTATCCAGGGCCACAGCTCCGCTTTAAAAAGCAAGGCTACCGCGGTAACAAGCAAAGACAATAAACCTGTCACCAGGAGGACCGTGAACGCCGTGTTTTTTCGGGCATTTATGTCCCAATTGCTTTCCCAGCCCGCATGCTCCTGGTTGATTGCACGCAGTTTTTCTTGTTCTTTCTTCAACTCCGACTTGGTCTGTGTTGTCTGCGCCAGCAAATCCTCGGCTGCTTTCAGCCTTATTTGCAGGGCTTCCTGCTTGCTGAGATTTTTAAGCTGGTTTTCCTGCAGGTGTGTCAGCTGAGTTTTTCTCAGCGCAGCGTCTTCCAACCCTTTCAAGCGGTCCTTATGTTCGGTTTGAATTTTAAGCAATGTCATTTGCTGTTCAGCAATATTCTGTTCTAACGCGTGTTTTTGATCGACGTATTCCTGTTCCGCTTTACTTTTTTTGTCCTTCATCGCCAGCAGTTCTTTATCCAGAGCCTGCCTTTTCTCAAGAAGCTCAGTCAAGTTTTGAACGCGCGAGGCGGTTTTTCCGCCCTCTTCTAGCCGCAGTATTTTTTGGCTTTGTTCAGCACGCAAATTTTCCGCGTTGGACATGCCGCTTTCGTAAGCGGACCACTCGTTCAGAAGCTTTGAAACCGCGTCAAGATCTGCTTCTGTCAAAGCTTGCGAGCCCGTATTCAGATATTCGCTTGCTGTCTCGAGCTCAGCCTGCAAAGCCGCTTGCCTTTCGACGAGCGCGAGTCCTTCTCTGATCTTAGCATTTTCAGCAGCCTTCTTATCGAGTTCAAGCTGTAAATGCAGCTCTGCTTTTTCTTCTTTGCTTTGGTCAAGCTGTAGATCAAGTGTTTTGATCACTGCGTTCAGCCGTTCGATTTCAAGGTGATTGTTGAGCGCTTCAGTTTGTTCTCGGCTCAGCTTCGCCTCATCTTTCCTGAGCTTCAACAGGAGTGAGTCCTGACGTCGTTCCGAACTAAGATTCTTGATGATGTCATCGAGCTGCTTGAGCATCTCATCACTGGAAATCAGTGCCTCGCTGCCGGTCATTGTCGCTGAAAGGCGGCGTTTCATTTCATTTTCATTGGCGACGGCACTGGACGCTTGGGCTGTAAAGACACTGTTACGAAATTCACTTTGACTCATTTTGAAAAGATGCTCACCCGGCTCCTGTCCGGCCGGCAGGGGCAGTTCCATTCCGGTGGCCGCATCCAGGAGGCGGATTTTGTCTAGATTTTTGGACTTGCCAAAACTGCGCTCCAGTTTATAAACCATCGTCGCGTCGGCAAAAGTAATGGTCCCGCCGTATGCTGTGCCCGACCAGGGTTGAAAGCGTTCACGCGGTCGGTCCAGGAGGCTCTTTCCACGTAAATCACCAAGACCGTAAAACATGGCGAGGATAAATTGCAGGAGGGTGCTTTTGCCCGCTTCGTTGGGACCATAAATCAGATTAAAGCCGGGCTGGAAATTGATTTCCTGCTCAATCCAGCGTCCAAATCCATTGATGTGGAGTTTTAGTAATTTCATCGCTGCTCCACCTCCGCCAGATACTCATGGTAGGCTTCCAGTCCACGTAAAATCTGATCCAGGGAGGCACGATTTTCATGGGCTGCAAGGGCGTGGTACAAAGCCTTTTCCAGACGTTGCTGTGTTTCCTCATCGGCCTTTTTCTGATGCTTCAATTCGTTGAGATAGTTTTTATAAATCAGGCCGGCAAAACCGCTCTGTTCGCTCAAGGCACTCAAAGACAGGGCGGGGTAGCTGTGATCGTACAGCCTGACATAAAATGCGCCTTTGTGTTCAAGCTGCGTCTTCAGGTAGTCGAGCGCGACGGTCAACTCTGCCGGCCTTGCGCCTTTCAATACGATCCGCCAGCACGCAGTTTTTATTTCGCTCGCGCTCAGCTGCGGAAATTTCATCATTTCGGTCCAACAAACGTCCACCAGATTGTTCGTACTTTGACAGTTTGACAAATCGACTTCCAGACTGATAAACAGCATGCCGGCGAGGCTCCGCGACTGCCATTCGGCTTGGATCGGACCACTGCCTTGACTGAACAGCCTGCCCTGCATAAAGCCGGGACGACCGCTTTCGTCAAAGCCACGGCCTTGCGGGATGCCAGGATAGATGGACTGCTTGAGGCTGTCAGGTTCTTTGAAACTTTGGGATTTGTGCACATGTCCCAGCGCAATGTAGTCGTAGGCCTGATAGCGGCTGTCCTTGAGTAAAATCGGATTATAGTGGGAGCTGATGCCTTCACTCACCACGTCCCCATGGAGCAGCAGGATGCGGTAAGTCCTTTGAATCTCACTTTCGTCTCGTAAAACTTCAGGGCGATACAGCGGTTCGGGTGCCAGAAAGCGACTGAAGGCCTGCCCGTCTATACTTACATTAAAAGGGGCAAAACAGAGTTCAATACGCTCAGCAATCGGCGTGAATACATGCACATTGTCACTCCAGCCCGCGTCGGTCCATATGCCTTCATCAATGTAGGGATCGTGGTTACCGGGCGAGAAAAAAATCCGGGTCGTGCTCAGCTCCGCACAAAAATTCTGCAGCAGATTCAGCCAAAACTTTTCCGGCGCAGGACTGTCAAACACATCGCCCGCGAACAGTAAAATGTCGGTCTGTTCGGCTTTGGCCACGGCCAGCAAATTGGCAAGAAAGCTTTCTTGAGCCGCTTTCACGGCACGACGCACCGCTGGGCTTCCCGCACTTAAATTGGATGAAAGATGCAGATCCGCTGTGTGAATGATCCTTACAAAGTCCTTCATTCGGCCCCCCTCACGGTCTATACGCTGATTATTCAAGCTCCTGTCCAGCAAAATATTTACGCGGCAGACGCTTTTCGATGGCATTTCCAATTATAACGGACGGCGGGGTGTAAAGCAGGCCACCTGCGATATCGAGCAGCACATGCTGCTTGGTCAGCACCGTCGTCGCGCAGATGAGGATGGACCAGGCAAAAAGGGCAATTTTAAAAGGCTTGCTTTTGCCAAATTTGAGGTAATAAAAGAGAAAAATACACGTCGTTAAGACGTGGAACGATGGGAAACCGGAATAAGGCGGATCGATACTGTATGTCGTCTTGATTATCCAGGTGGCTAAATCAACGGGGACGATGTCGGGACGCGGAATGATCGTTGTAAACAGAATAAAAGTCGAAAAAGCGAAAATTCCTGCTACAAAGATGCTCAGCAGCATGGCTCGGTATGCTTCACGTTTCCTCACGAACAGGATCGCCAAAACAAGAAACAGGGTCGGCGCCCAGAGATGATATACATAAACGGAGGGTGGAAACAAGGGTACCTGAGCGTCAAGAGCGATGCTTAAATCACGGGCGTTACCCCAGTCACGATTAATCAAACCATAACTTATAAAAGTAATGGCCAGCAGGGAAAGCAGCAGCAAGTCGCGCTTTTCTTTCTTGATAAATTCGAGCAGTCCGGTCCTGTTCAATATGTTTTCCCCCGATTTCAGTTATTATAACTTATTTTGCAGGGGCAAAAGCAGTCTCGTTTTTCACATATTTGGAAATAATTTGTTCGGCGACTTTCATCCCGTCAATGGCGGAACTGACGATG
This sequence comes from uncultured Oscillospiraceae bacterium, assembly GCA_964401615.1. GTDB lineage: Bacteria > Bacillota > Clostridia > Saccharofermentanales > Fastidiosipilaceae > JAXGQD01. The sequence continues at coordinate 5,401 of CAYNZF010000067.1, read as the reverse complement.
CCGCCCGCGTAACCTGAGCCTTCTCCGCATGGATAGAGGCCGGGAGTATTCAGAGATTGCAGGGATCCTTTGTCCCTGATGACGCGAATCGGAGAGGAAGACCTGCTTTCCACCGCGGTCAGGATTGCATCGGGTCGGTCGAAGCCGGGCAATTTTTGGGCCATTTGCTTAAGCCCGCTCCTGAGGGCCTCTGAAATTTCCGGGCTAAAGAAGTCCCGCAGATCGCAGAGTTTAAAGCTTGGAAGATATGAGGGGGAAACTTCGCCCAATTTCAGCTGCTCTGTTTCCTTGAAAAAGTGTTCCAGGGTAGTGATCGGAGCTGTGAAATTTCCACCACCCAGTCCATAAGCTTTTTCTTCCAATGCCTCCTGATAGAGTAGTCCGCCTCTTACCTGCTCCGGAAAATCCCTCCCCGGCTGCACTGAAACAAGTATGGCGCTGTTGGCATTGCTCATGTCGCGCGCCTGGTAACTCATCCCGTTGGTGACAAGACGCCCGGGCTCGGAGGCGGCAGCGATGACTTGACCGCCGGGACACATGCAAAAGCTGTACACACCTCGTCCGGCCTGCTCTGAGGTCAAACTGTAGGACGCGGGGCCAAGGCTGGGATGACCGGCCCATTGACCATACTGCGCCTGATCGATCTGAGTTTGTAAATGTTCAATTCTAAAGCCCACGGCAAAAGCTTTGCTTTCAGCGCTCACATCCTCAGCCAGGAGCATGCGGAAGCTGTCTCTGGCGCTGTGACCCATGGCTAAAACCAGATTTGTGCAGGGCCATTCCGTACCGTTCGCCAACACCGCTCGAAGGCTTCTTGAAGGTTCGAGCAGCAGTTTATCTACACGAGTGTTGAAATGCACTTCCCCGCCCCAGGCGAGAATGCGTTCTCGCATCGACTGAACGATGGGCTTTAACAGATCTGTACCGATGTGCGCTTTGGTTTGGTAAAGGATTTCCGCTGCAGCCCCATTCTCTACAAATATTTTCAGCATTTCGCTCAAGCGCGGATCCTTGGAACGTGAAGTCAATTTTCCATCTGAAAAGGCACCCGCACCCCCCTCCCCAAACTGCACATTGGATTCCGGATTCAAAGGCGCGGCACCACGCCAAAAAGCCGTGACGGTTTTCGTTCTTTCCTCTATGGATTCGCCACGTTCAAGTACGATTGGCCTCAGTCCAGCGCGCGCCAGTAGATACGCGGCGAACAAGCCGGCCGGTCCAAAACCAAGCACAACAGGTCGCTGTAATTCAGAGGCAGCAGATAACATGTACTGATTATTGTATGTAATATCCTTATAGATCTCGACATCTTGTTGTCGTGACAACTTTACATCGAGACGCGGATTTACTAACTCAACGAGGCACTGATAATTTAAAACCACTGACTTGCTTTTCGACAAATTGACGAAGGGATTTTGCGATTTGTCCTCAACAGTTGACTCCGAGATCTTTACAGGATCCCCTTCTTCGCTCACAGCATGAGGCTCACGGTGACGACCTCTGGCGTCGATCGATCTTCGATAAATGCTGTAAGAAAACGCTGTCGTGGCCAGTTTTTCAGTTAACAATTCACGGAGCTCGGTTTCTGCTTCATCCGGGCGGAGGATCAGGTTACGTACCAGCAGCATCGTTTTACTCAATACACGACACTCGAACCCACTTGTTCAGCGTGGTAACCTTCAGACTTCAAGGCAGCGAAAATATGTTGTTTGTGTGCAGTACCGAAGGCCTCCAGCGTGACTTTCAACTCAACGGCCGCGTTGCGGTTGATGCTGACAAACTGATTATGTTCCAGACGAATAATGTTTCCCCGTTCTTTGGCAACGATGTGCGCGATATGTTCAAGCTCGCCGGGCCGGTCCGGCAAAAGCACCGAAAAAGTAAAGACCCGGTCACGATTGATCAAACCGTGCTGGACTAAAGACGCAATAGTAATGACGTCCATATTTCCACCTGAAAGTATACAGCAGACCTTGCTTCCGGCTTTGATATCAATGTGTTTTAACGCGGCTACTGACAGCAGGCCGGCGTTTTCCACCAGCATCTTGTGCCGTTCCAACATGTCAAGGAAGACGCCCACCAATTCTTCGTCAGGCACTTCGGCGACTGCGTCAATGTTTTTCTGTAAATATGGAAACAGTTTTTCACCGATACGCTTGACAGCTACACCGTCTGCAATCGTTGTAGTTGAGGGCAAAGTGACCGGCTCGCCTGCGTCCAGAGCCGCTTTTAAACAAGCAGCACCTTCCGGTTCAACCCCGATGACTCGCACGTTTGGTGAGAGCATATGCGTTAAAACGGACACCCCTGTGGCCAGACCACCACCGCCCACCGGTACTAGGATCGTGTCGATCTCAGGTTCATCTTCCAGAATTTCGAAAACCATGGTGCCCTGGCCTGTCGCGACACCCAGATCATCAAAGGGATGAATGAACGTGAAACCCTGCTCTTTGGCCAGTTCAATGGCATGTTCGCAGGCCTCGTCATAGCTGGCGCCGTAGAGAATAACTTCGGCTCCATAAGCTTTGGTATTGTTGACCTTCATCAGCGGTGTGGTGGTCGGCATTACGATGTACACTTTAAGTCCATGCATTTGTGCCGCCAGCGCGACACCTTGCGCGTGGTTTCCGGCAGACGCGGCAATGAGACCGTGCTTGCGTTCCTCGTCAGTTAATTGCGAAATTCGGTATAAAGCCCCGCGAATTTTATATGCCCCGGTCAATTGAATGTTTTCAGGTTTAAAATATACCTCGCAATTATAAAGTGCCGAAAAATACGGACTCTTGATCAGTCGCGTACGATAAACGACCTTATCCACAATTGCCTTGGCTTCCTTGAAACGTTCTAAGCTAAGAGTATTCATCATTTTCACCTACTAAAATAATCTTTAGCCATTATAATCCTAAAACAGTGAACCTGCCGTGGCTTTTGAGCAATTTTTCTTGTTTTTTAAGAATACCTGGTCTAGTATGAACCTTGATTTACATATAAGGAGCGATGATTTTGATTAACGCAAGCAGCACCCGACTCTATGAACGGCCGACGCATTACATCCCCCGCGTCGCGGCAGTACACGACATCTGCGGCTACGGCAACTGCTCACTCGGTGTGGCGATGCCCGTCTTGTCAGCGGCCGGAATCGATGTCTGCCCGGTTCCTACAGCGGTCTTTTCTTCACATACCAAATACAAAGATTTTACATTTTTGGACACCAGTGACAGCCTGCCGGCCTTCTTGGAATCATGGAAAAAAATTGCTGCCGTCATTGACGGTATCTACAGTGGGTTTCTGGGTTCACCCGTGCAAGTTAAATTAATTCAAGAATTATACGCGACTTATCCAAAGGCTCTGCGCATTTTGGATCCTGTAATGGGCGATTCAGGTGAGATTTATGCGACTTATACCCCGGAGCTCTGCCGGGCCATGGGTGAACTTACCTGCGACGCCGATCTCTTGACCCCCAATCTCACCGAGGCTGCCATCCTGACAGGCCGCGACTACCAGGGACAGGATCCCTCTGATGCTGAAGTAGACGCTCTGCTCAAGGGTTTGCTCGAAACCGGAGCCAGGCATGTCGTTTTAAAAGGTATTGTGCGCAAGGACCACATCAATAATTACATCGCCGGCCAGACTTTTGGAATTGAAGTACAAACCGGAGAACTCTTGCCTTTCAACTTGCACGGCACCGGTGATCTTTACGCCAGCTGCCTTACCGCCGCAATTTATGCCGGAAAAGACCTCTATTTTGCCGTTAAGTTCGCTGACGAAATTGTTCGTAAAGCTATGAGAACCACTCTTTTCCAACCGGACTACGCCATGCGCGGGGTCAGTTTTGAACGCGAAATGGGTGACATCTCCAGGCTTTTGGATTAGACCATATAAGGAGCGCTCCTATGCAGCATGAAAGCATCTTGATCCTTGATTTTGGTGGCCAATACAATCAATTGATCGGTCGACGTGTCCGCGACCTTAATGTATTTTGTGAAATCAAGTCATACAAAACCTCACTGACTGAAATACGCGCAGGCGGGTACAAAGGAATCATATTCACAGGCGGTCCCAACAGTGTTTACACCCAAGGATCCCCCAGCTGTGACCCGGGAATTTTCGAGCTTGGCATTCCGGTGCTGGGTATTTGTTACGGGGCTCAACTCATGGCTCAGCTTTTGGGCGGAGAAGTCAAACCCGCTGCTCAGCGTGAATATGGTCGCGTTCCACTAACGATCGATGTCGCGGGAAAATTACTGGCTGAGGTCAAACAGGACAGTATTTGCTGGATGAGTCATACCGATCACATCGCTGAGCTGCCTGGCGGTTTCGAGATTTCAGCGCACTCCAGCAGCTGCCCTATTGCAGCGATGCAGGACGAGTCGCGCGCGCTTTATGCCGTTCAGTTTCATCCCGAAGTGAACCACAGTGAGGAAGGTCAGAAAATTCTGCACAACTTCCTCTATCGCGTGTGTGCCTGTTCCGGTGACTGGACGATGTCCCGCTTTGTCGATAACACGATTGCTCAGTTAAAAGAAAAATTAGCCGGCCGCAAGGTGCTTTGTGCCTTTTCCGGTGGTGTTGACTCCTCGGTCGCAGCCCTGCTGGTACATAAGGCGGTCGGTGCGAACTTGCATTGTATTTTTGTTGACCATGGTCTTTTGCGCAAAAACGAGGCCGTTGAAGTCGAAGAAGTTTTCGGTAAAAATTTCAAAATGAACCTGAAACGTGTCGATGCCGCGGACCGCTTTCTCAGCAAATTGGCCGGTGTCAGTGATCCTGAAGAAAAACGCAAAATCATCGGCAGTGAATTTATCCGTGTTTTCGAAGAGGAAGCCAAGGCCATCGGTGCCATCGATGTTTTGGTGCAAGGCACTATCTACCCCGATGTCATCGAAAGTGGCGTGGGTGATGCGGCCGTGATCAAGAGCCACCACAATGTGGGCGGTCTGCCCAAGGACATAGGCTTTACTGAATTGGTCGAACCCTTGCGTGATTTGTTCAAAGACGAAGTCCGCCGCGCAGGCGAAGAAATGGGTATCCCCGCCCATTTGGTCTGGCGCCAGCCTTTCCCCGGCCCCGGTTTGTCGGTGCGCATCATAGGTGAGATCACGCCCGAAAAAGTCACGATTCTGCAAGATGCAGACGCTATCTTCCGCGAGGAAATTGCCAAGGCCGGTTTGGACCGTGAAATCAATCAATATTTTGCCGTACTCACCGATATGCGTTCGGTCGGCGTGATGGGCGATTCCCGTACCTATGACTACATGCTCGCCCTAAGAGGAGTCACCACCAGCGACTTTATGACCGCCGACTGGGCCCGCATCCCCTACGACGTACTGGAACGAGCCTCCAACCGCATTGTCAACGAAGTCGGCCACATCAACCGCATCGTCTACGACATCACCTCCAA
>CAYNZF010000066.1:9608-10932 GCA_964401615.1 uncultured Oscillospiraceae bacterium | reverse complement strand
CCTTCTCCTCGAACGGATTGATTTTCAAATGGGCTGTTGAGCAGTAACCCCTATTCTAGTAGTGTTTAATAACGGGATAATCCTTTAATTGGTGCTCGTCAAGTTTTTGGCGGGCATTTTTACATGATGTACGCGAGGGTGTTTCGCGGGCAAAAGATTTGATGTACGTCGATGGCTTGACTGATTATATTCATTCGCTATAATGACAGGAAATAAAGGTTCACGTTGATTGAGAACAGTAAGTTGATGAAAGCGATCAGAAAGTTGCCGGTTGATGCAAGGCAAGCACGCAGACTTCAACCGAACTCGCTCAGGAGTGACTGGCAGTGAAAGGATCCGCAGACCCTGATCCGAGTAGCCGCGAGCGGGAGTTCCCGATATCGAACCAAGGATAGTTTTTCTGTCCTGAGAGTGGTTTTTATAAAACCAAATTAGAGTGGTACCGCGGAATCTTTCGTCTCTTTGCATAGAGCCGGAAGTTTTTTTATTTCAAAAAAAGATAAGCATAAAGGGGAGAGCGTTATGAAGAAGATGAATTTTGCAAAATACAAGGCATTTCCGGTGCTGGAGATGCCGCAGAGGCAATGGCCGAATCGCGTCATTAACAAGGCACCCGAGTGGGTCAGCGTTGATTTGCGTGATGGCAATCAAGCGCTTGAAATTCCGATGAGTCTGGACCAGAAACTGACCTTCTTCAAACAATTGGTGGAGATGGGTTTTAAAACCATTGAAATCGGCTTCCCGGCAGCTTCCGACACAGAATATGATTTCACACGTTACCTGATAGAAAAGCAGCTGATCCCCGACGATGTATATATTCAAGTTTTGACTCAGTCCCGCCCGCATATCATCGAAAGAACTTATGATGCCCTCCGTGGTGTCAGAAACGCGGTCGTGCATCTGTATAATTCGACCAACACAACTCAAAGACGCGTCGTGTTTAGGATGTCAAAAAATGAAGTAAAGCAATTAGCGGTCAATGGTGCAAAATTGGTCAAGGAATTCGCAGAAAAGGACGAATACGGGACTAATTTTCGCTTTGAATATTCTCCTGAAAGCTTCAGCTTGACTGAGATGGATTTTGCTGTAGAGGTTTGTGACGCGGTTTGCGACGTCTGGCAGCCTGGCGTTGATAAAAAAGCCATCATCAATTTACCGAATACGGTCGAATGCGCCACTGCAAACGTTTACGCTGACCAAATTGAGTACTTTTGTACCCACACGCGCTACAGAGATAAGATTTCGGTGAGCCTGCACGCTCACAATGACCGAGGCTGCGGTGTGGCAGCGACGGAACTGGCCCTGATGGCTGGTGCTGATCGTG
>CAYNZF010000066.1:0-9586 GCA_964401615.1 uncultured Oscillospiraceae bacterium | reverse complement strand
AATGCGGATATACTTACTTTGGCGATGAATTTGTTCTCGCAAGGCATCGATCCGGAATTGGATTTTACAGACATCAATGCTTTGGTTGCGACCTACGAAGCCTGTACCGGCATGCAAGTCGATCCACGCCAACCATACGCGGGTGACCTGGTTTACACGGCCTTTTCAGGCTCGCATCAAGATGCCATCAACAAAGGGATGGCCGCGCTTGATAAGGACGGTTACTGGAATGTGCCTTATTTGCCGATTGACCCCAAAGATGTCGGCCGCAGTTACGATCCGATCATCCGCATCAATTCGCAGTCCGGCAAAGGCGGCGTGGCTTTTATTCTGGAACAAAAGTACGGTTTGATTTTGCCCAAGGAAATACAGCAGGAATTCAGCAAAATCACAACGCGCGTGTCGGATGTCCGTAATTCAGAATTACAGCCTGAAGAAATCAAAAACATGTTCTTCGAAACCTATGTGAATATAAGTCATCCTGTTAACTTAATTAACTACAAAGAAGCGATGTTGGATGAAAGCACTGTGGAGGTCGCGGCTATCGTCGAATTTGAGGGCCAAAACCACGAAATCAGCGGACAAGGAACCGGTATTGTCGGTGTTTTCTTCAACGCATTAAAAGAGCTGCTCGGTGTGGAAATGGATTTGACTTCGTACCATCAACACGCGATTGATCGCAGTTCCGGTTCGAAGGCGATGACATACGTACAAGTTCTGAATAATGGAAAATACTACAGTGGCTGCGGATACAGCTCAAGCATCAGCAAATCATCACTAAGGGCTGTGGTATCGGCAGTGAACGCGTATTTGAGCAGCTTCGAACAATAATGAAACGAGGAACTGCAAAAATACAAATACTAGAAAGAGCTGCGTGTTAAATTCGAGTAAATAATGCAGTGCAAGTTTATGCATCGAGGCTTGATCATTTAGCCAAAAACTCGGAAGGGGTAAAAATCTGTTGAAAAGCTCTTCTCACATCAACAAAATTATTATTTTGTTGATGTGAGTCTTTGGCAAAATGGACCCCCCTTTTGCCGGATTTCCAGAGATGCAAATAAAAAACGCACATCACGAAGAAATTTCGGACCACAGCAACAGTCACTTCATCGGCTTTAATCAAACGTCTACTGTCATGAAATAAAAAAACGAACCATGTGAAACGGCTCGTTTAATTTTTTCCTGTGCTTTATTTGAATTTATTTCTTGCTGATGTAGCCTTGCTTGTACAATAACTCAGCCATCAGCACACCGCCGCCGGCTGCTCCGCGTAAAGTGTTGTGCGACAGACAGGCGAATTTGTAATCAAATATATTGTCTTCACGCAGTCTGCCGATCGCCACGGCCATGCCCTGCCCTACCATTGCGTCAAGTGCTGCCTGGGGACGATTGTCTTCCTCAAAATAGACCAAAAAAGGATTGGGAGCTGAGGGCAGTCCCAATTCTTGAGGCAGGGTTTTATAATTGGCCCAGGCCTCCAAAATTTCAGCTTTACTGGGTTTTTGGGCGAATTCAACTGCGACTGAAGCGGTATGACCTTCCTGTACAGCCACGCGGTAGCATTGGGCAGAAATCACAGGTTTAGCGGCTTTTTCGATTGCTCCATCCACGATCTTTCCCCAGATGCGCAGAGGTTCCTGCTCGCTTTTTTCTTCTTCACCACCGATATATGGAATCAGGTTCCCGACCATTTCCGGCCAATCGGCAAAAGTTTTCCCTGCTCCGGAGATGGCCTGGTAGGTTGAAACCATTATTTTTTCCGGACCAAACTGCATCAGGGGTGTGATCGCCGGCACATAGCTTTGAATTGAGCAATTTGGCTTACAAGCAATGAAACCTTTCACAGTACCCAAACGCTGGCGCTGAACATCAATCAGGGCGCTGTGGTCAGCGTTTATTTCGGGAATGATCATCGGCACATCTTTCATCCAGCGGTTCGCCGAATTATTGGAAACGACGGGTGTCTCAGTTTTAGCAATCGCTTCTTCCAAAGCGACAATTTCGGCTTTTGGCATGTCGACCGCGCAGAACACGAAATCCACATCGTTGACATAGTCTTCGACTTTGGCTGCATCGTAAACATATATCTGTTTAGCTTTCGCGGGAATCGCTTCCTTCAGCTTCCAACGCCCTTCTACTGCTTCTTCATAGGTCTTGCCGGCCGAACGGCCTGAAGCCGCCATACTTACCAGTTCAAACCAGGGGTGATCAGCCAAAAGACTAACAAAGCGCTGTCCTACGTAACCCGTCGCACCGACCACACCAACACGTAATTTTTCCATTTATCTTCCTGCTTTCTGCAATATATTCACATCCATAGGCTGGGCATGCTTTAAAATAAGTGTCATGATACCATAGTCATAAACGAGAATAAATCTTTGAGGTGAAAATAAATCATGACAAATGCTAGGGAAAAATCACGGACCCAGGCGGAGCAGCACGTTCAAGAACTGCTCCTCTTCCCTCTTTTGTCCGAATTTTTGACCTACATGGAAGTGATTTTGGGACGGCAGCCTCTTACGACCAAAGAATATCGCTATGACTTGATTTTGTTTTTCCGTTACATCAAACAAACACGTTCCGGACGCGGACTCAATCTGGACGTTATCGAAATAAGCGACATCGATGTCGTTTTTTTGAAAGAAATAACGCTCACCGACTGCTATGGTTTTCTGACCTGGCTGACTCGCGAACGCAAAGCAGGGCCAGCCAATCGAGCCCGTAAAGTCGCTGCGCTCCGTGCTTTTTTCAAATACATCGTCCATAAGAAAAAGCTCTTTGAATTAAATCCGGTACAGGAACTGGAAAGTCCCAAACAATTGAAACGTCTACCCAAACATCTTAGTCTGGAAGAAAGCAAGACTTTGCTGCAGGCAGGGACCCGTGTGGGCGAACAATTTCCGGAACGTGATTATTGCATTCTGACCCTTTTTCTAAACTGCGGGCTCAGGCTCTCAGAGCTTTCCTCCATCCGCTGTCAGGACATCCAGGAGGATCGTTTGCGTGTAATCGGCAAAGGAAATAAAGAGCGCACGGTTTATCTCAACGGTGCCTGCATCGATGCCATCAACGATTACCTGGCCGTTCGTCCGGTTCGCGGAGTAAAAGCAGCCGCTAAACCGTTTTTGTTCATCAGCCGCCAGGGCAATCGACTGGCCAACGCCAGCATACAGCGCATGATCAAAAACAGCCTCAAGTCCGCAGGCCTGGACAGCACGAAATACAGCACGCACAAATTAAGACACACAGCGGCGACACTGATGTATCAATACGGCCGAGTGGATATCCGCTTGTTACAACAAATTCTCGGCCACAGTTCAGTTTCAACGACCGAAATATACACACACGTCGACGACGCTCATTTACATGAAGCGGTTGAAAAAAACCCCTTGGCCGGTGAAAGAAGCAAAGCCGGGCTGAACGATTAAAAGCCGCGGAGAGTCCGCGGCTTTGCACTAATTGATTTCTAGGTACCGGCATCAATAACCGATATTAAACAGAAACTGCCTGATGGTGGGTATGGGATCGATCGTAAAAAACAAAACCAGTAAGAAGATGGCCAAAATTACCAGGAAGATCAAGCGGTTACGCTGCTTTTTCAGCAAGTCGCGGCTGCGTTTTTTCTTCACTCGCCCGACGGTCGTGTAACCCTTTAAACGATACACTTTAGCCGGTCCGTAGCGTTTCATGCGCCCCACGATATTCCTGTTGATGGGAAAGTCTTTGGCTGATTTCGAAACGTTCGGTTTACCCTTGATAAGCGTAGTGGCAAAAGCCTTCAATTGAATGAGCACATTGTCAAAAATCGCCTTGAGATCGGCGGGTTCCTTTTGTTTCGCGCGTTGAGCTTGAATCTGTTTGACCCGCTCTTCTATAGACGTTTTTTTGACCTGCCCCTGCAAGGCATGAGCGCGCGGCTTGGGGACCTGAGCAGCCACCGGGCTCTGCACGCCTGCTGGACTCGGTGCGGCCGCAGTCCTGACCGGACTCTGGCCGGGCGCGGGCGGAAGATCTACAGGCTCAGTCACCGGTACTCTCCCTATGGGCACCGTCTTGACTTGTTCCTCTGAAGAATTGGCTTCCGGATCGATACTGGTCGTTTTCTTCATGTAGACATCCCTACTCTAAATTCAGATCTTATCTTGTACATTTTAGCATAAGATTTGAACATCAGAACTTCTCTATGAAACATTTGTAGGCACGATAGGTTTCGTAGACATCGTACTTGTGTACCAACTCAAAAGGCGCATGCATAGAAAGAACCGGAACACCACAGTCCAGGACCTCCATTCCGAGATTGGCAAAATGTTTCGCGATGGTTCCACCGCCCCCTGCGTCGACTTTGCCCATTTCACCGATCTGCCATTGTATTTTTTCACGATCGAAGAGCCTGGTCACGGCAGATAAAAACTCCGCATTGGCGTCACTGGCACCGCTCTTCCCGCGAGAGCCTGAATATTTGATGATCCCGAGTCCGTGACCCAGAAGATGCTCGTTTTTTTCATCGGACACTGAAGTAAAATTGGGATCCAGGGCATTTGTGACATCTGTTGACAGCATGGCCGAACTTTCCAGACATAGTCTAAAATCCATATCAGATACTTTTTTGTTTAGTTTGGAATAAATTTCCAGCAGAACATTTTCGTACAGGCGCGAAGCAGCACCGGTATTACCTTCAGAGCCGACTTCTTCTTTGTCTGTAAGCAATGTCATAACAGTATGTTCGGGTTTATCAACACTGAACACGGCCTGGATGGCCGGATAGGCACACACGCGGTCATCATGTCCGTAAGAACCAACCATCATGCGGTCAAAACCAATATCCACTGACTTGTAAGCCGGCACCGCGCAAATTTCCGCAGTGGCCAAATCACGTTCAGTGATTCCGTATTGTGAATTCAAGAGGCGCAAAGTCTCCAGCTTGAAACGCGATTTCGAGTTTTCATCTATCGCGCTGGCTCCGATAATAATGTTCAATGCCTCACCGGGGATGATTTCACTGGCCTTTTTACCCATCTGCTCAGCACTTAAATGAATTAACAAATCAGTGATAAGAAATTGAGGATCGTCTCCTGCTTCACCCACTGTGATTTCGACTCGGCTGCCGTCTTCTCGCGTGACAACACCGTGCAGCGCCAGAGGGACGGATGCCCATTGGTACTTCTTTATACCGCCATAGTAGTGGGTTTTGAAATAAACGAGATCTTTGTCCTCCACCAGGGGCATGGGTTTGAGATCAAGCCGCGGTGAGTCCACGTGAGCTCCGAGAATGCGAAAACCTTCTGACAGCGGTCTTTTTCCAATGACTGCCAATACAAGTCCTTTACCCTTGATGCTGTGGTAAACCTTCATGCCCGGACTGAGCTGCGTCTGCTCACGCAAGGCTGCGAAACCCAGTTCTTCAGCCGCTTCAACGGTGATCTGCACGGCTTCACGCTCGGTTTTGGCCAGATTGAGAAAATTTTTGTACTCCTCATTGAAGGCAAAAGCCATTTCTTTTTGTTCTGTATCATAAAAATCCGCCAGCAGCGGAAACTTAGCAGTAAAATCGTCTTTGTTTTTCTTGCTGTTCTTCCTATTGCCTTTTAGTACTTTGCTCTGCATGTACACTTCTCCCGCTCCAATTCATTTTTCAAATTTTGAAATATATTTGCTATTATAGGGTAACAGTTGCGGATTGTCCCGCATCCAACAGTTAGGAGCTTAAGCATGAGGTGGAATGAAACACATTGTCACAGCCGGGAATTTTCTCTGGATGCCAAAAGGCCGCTGGCTGAATTACTGCTCGAGGCAGATCGTAAGAATTTTGGAGCGATTTGTTTAACAGATCATTACGACAAGGACGGGGTGTCCGGTCAACTCGAGCGATATGTCTCTGCCTATGGTGAACAACCCGCTGAGGGTGAATGGATTTTTCCGCTCGAGGAGTATTTTGCCGAGCTGCTGCCGCTGAAACAAAAGCGTTCGTTAACGCCCGAAAAAACTCAAGTTCTGATTGGGGTTGAACTGGGCTACGCGGATTATCTTGTGCCGTTTTATCAGAATTTACTGCAAAACTGGCCCTTCGATCAGGTCATCGCTTCGATTCATTTCATGGACGGAGTTGATTTGTATTTTAACCGCGAATTTTACGAGCAGAACAAAGCAGAAGCTTACCGTGCCTGGATGATGCAGCTTTTGCAATTAGCTCAATCCGACCTCAGGTTCAATGTTCTGGGCCATTTCGATTATGTTGTTCGTTATGCGAAATACAAAGATGTGCAGCTTTATTATGATGATTTTCCGGATGAGTTCGATGCCTTGTTTAAAGCCATGGCTGAGCGTGACATTGCACTGGAAATCAATACGCGTTTTCGCTATTCGAAGCTCAACAGCGGCTTGCCTGATCCGGGCTTCATTGATGAACGCATTATTAAGCGCTACCTTGATTTGGGGGGTGAACTCGTCTCATTGTCTTCGGATTCGCATGAAAACGGCACTGTAGGGCGCTTGTTTGAAGAAAGCGCTAAACTACTCCACAAGAACGGAGTCAAGCGAATAAGCTGGTTTAAAGAGCGAAAACCACAGTTTCTTTATTTGGACTGAGACTAACTGTCCGTGGTGGCGGATTTCGTCGGCTGCGCTTCGCCCAGCTCGATTTTACGACGTTTTTCTTCCAGCCACGTTTTGATTTTTCCTTCGTAACCATTGGCCGAGGGCTCGTAATACACCGTACCGACAATTTCGTCCGGTAAATATTGCTGCGCGACAATGTGACCGGGATAATCATGGGGATATTTATATTCTTTACCGTATCCGAGCTTGGCCAGTCCTTCTGCGACGGGATTTCTGAGGTGCATAGGAATTTCTCCGGTCCTGCGTTTACGCACATCGGCCAGTGCAGCATCTATGGCCACATACGCGGAATTGGATTTGGGAGAAGTCGCGACCATGACGGCGGCTTCAGCCAGCGGGATGCGGGCTTCCGGCATACCCAATACCCGCACGGCGTCATAGCAGGCCATGGCTACTTGCAAGGCCACAGGATTGGCCATACCCACATCTTCGGCTGCGGCCACCAGAATGCGTCTGGCTAAAAATTCAATATCTTCCCCACCGTGTAAAGCTCTGGCTAAATAAAAGACAGCGGCATCCGGGTCTGAGCCGCGCATGGATTTGATGAAAGCGGAAATGTTGTCATAGTGGCTTTCACCTGAGGAATCATAGGCCAAACTGCGGTTTTGGATGCATTCGGCGACGGTTTTCAAACTGATATGGATCTGTCCGTCAACCCCTGCCGGTGTCGTCAGAGCGGCCAGTTCCAGGGCGTTCAACCCTTGCCGTGCGTCCCCGTTGCTCAGATCGGCCAAACGCAGCAGACAACCCTCCTCGAACTGCAGCGGCAGGCGTCCCAGGCCACGCTCCGGGTCCCGGCTCGCCCTTTCGAGCAAAATATATACATCACTTGTGCTTAATGCCTGCAGCTGAAAAACCGTTGAACGAGAGATCAGCGCTTTGTTGACTTCAAAGAAAGGATTTTCAGTGGTTGCCCCGATCAGGACCAGAGTACCATCTTCTACCTGTGGCAAAAGCAAGTCCTGCTGCGCCTTGTTAAAACGATGGATTTCGTCGATGAAGAGCAACACCCTGCCCTGAGGAGTAAGCAGCAGATTCTGCGCGTCGGCGATGATCCCTTTGAGCTCAGCGACCCCGGATGTGACTGCGTTGACCTTAATAAATTTCATGTTCGAGCGGGCCGCGATAACCCGCGCAAGCGAAGTTTTACCTGTGCCGGGGGGGCCCCATAAAATGATGGAACGCAGGCGATCTGCCTCGATCATGCGACGAAAGAGTTTACCCGCTGCGAGTAAATCCTGCTGCCCGACCACTTCATCTAAATGACGAGGCGCCATGCGATAAGCCAAGGGCTGCTCGGATGGCGTCTCATGATTAGGATTCACGGTGATTTTAGCTGTGCTCATGGCATCGTTCAAATCTCAAAATCGGGATAGAGTGGATATTTCTCACTGAGCAGGGCGACTTCGGCCCGTATCTCATCAGCGGAAGCTTCATAATCAAAGAGTGCTTTAGAAATCAGCTCCGCGACTATATCCATATCTGCTTCGACGAAACCGCGCTGGGTCACCGCTGCGGTGCCGACTCGCAAACCGCTGGTGACAAAGGGTTTGGCCTGGTCAAAGGGGATGCTGTTCTTATTGGCGGTGATATCAACATTATCCAAACGAATCTGCAGTTCTTTACCGGTCACCCCGGTTTTAGTCAGATCCAGAAGCATCAAATGGTTGTCTGTTCCACCGGAAACCAGCTCTACACCGCGCTTCATCAGACCCTCGGCCAGGGCTTTGGCGTTTTTGATGATCTGCGCTTGATAAGTCTTGAATTCAGGTTCCAAAGCCTCTTTAAAAGCCACCGCTTTAGCCGCGATGATATGCATCAAAGGGCCTCCCTGTGTGCCGGGGAAAACGGCTGAATCAATCATCTTGGCGTATTCAGCTTTACACATGATCACACCGCCGCGTGGACCGCGCAAGGTCTTGTGCGTGGTCGTGGTGACGAAATCCGCGTAAGGAATAGGGCTGGGATGAAGACCTGCCGCGACGAGACCGGCGATATGGGCCATGTCCACCAACAAATAAGCACCGACCGAATCCGCGACTTCACGAAACTTCTTAAAGTCGATAACACGAGGATAGGCGCTTGCTCCTGCGATAATCATCCTGGGCATGACTTCCAGGGCTTTTTGTGCCAGAGCCTCGTAATCGATCAAGCCATCTTCAGCTTTTACTTGATATGCATGCGCTTCAAAGTACATTCCGGAAATATTTTTAAACATGCCGTGCGTTAAATGCCCACCATGATTCAAGTCCATGCCCAGAATTTTATCCCCCGGCTTGAGGGCCGCCAAAAACACCGCCATGTTCGCCTGAGCACCTGAATGGGGCTGCACATTGGCGTGTTCGGCACCAAACAATTCTTTGATCCTGTCTATGGCCAGATTTTCGACCACGTCAACATATTCGCAGCCGCCGTAATAGCGCTTGCCGGGATAACCCTCTGCGTACTTGTTGGTAAGCGGTGTTCCGGCTGCTTCAAGCACTGCCTCACTGACAAAATTTTCGGAAGCGATTAATTCAATTTTAGTTTTTTGACGTCTGATTTCAGCGATGACCGCTGCGTAGGTCTCCGGATCGGTTTCTTTGATGTGTGGATACAACATATTGGTCGACTCCTTATTCAAATTGCACTGATATTGTGGCACTCTTTTGCGAAAACAACAACTCAAATTCTTTTCAAAAAAGCTTGTTTTATTGGTTTATCTCACTTCGCCTCAAAACTCAGCTTACGTTCAATGTAATCTGCTTTTATCCGTCCGGTCTGTCCATCGAGCTCGATATCATCGATGTACTCATAACGATGGGTCACGGACAAATATTTTTGCATCCAATCATAGAGCGTGATGGAGATTTTTTCCTGCGTTACACCGGAACGTGCTCTGTCCCTTAATTTCAAGGCATTTTTCACCTGCGTTTCAAAACGATCGTGTATGGCCCGGTGTTTTTCCAGCGCTTCTTCTTCCAGAAAATAG
>CAYNZF010000065.1:0-10989 GCA_964401615.1 uncultured Oscillospiraceae bacterium | reverse complement strand
ATGGCTCCTATATGGAAAAGCCTTCCGAAAAATGGAAGGCCTGACTATGCTGGCAATTTTCTCACAATATTCACCGGCTGCGGTGATCATCGCATTTTCGGTTATTTATCAATTTAGCGACTAAATTATTTGTCCATCTTGAGATCAAGCAGGGGACTTTTTCAGCTTATTACCAGGCTTTGCTTCAGTCAAGCAAAAACTTATAGGAATGTGAACGATTCGCGATTTTTCGGAATTGTTTCCGTAATAAACAGAACCTCTGAAACAGCGAGGTTTCAGAGGCTTTTGGTGACCCTAACGAGAATCGAACTCGTGATTCCGCCTTGAGAGGGCGGCGTCTTGACCGCTTGACCATAGGGCCATTACAGCGAGAGTTATCATAACATCTGAGCCAATGAAAATCCAGCATTATTTTTTAACTATGGCCTGTGTTCTGCCCAGGTCCCCTCGCCCATTTGCAGGTTTGAGAATTTCACTGTGAATGAAGACTTTCCGGGGCTGCAGGCGAAAAGACCAAAACGAAGCTCATCTGACGCTTTATGCAGGTGGAACATCCGTATGGGCTGGAATGATGACCCCGTGTCCGAATATTCAAAAAGAAAATCCTCACTGCGCCGGTTTAATCGTAAATAGAAGGTATCACGGCGAGGGTCGATTGGGGACATGCTCCAGTCGGAGTAGCCCCGGTCTGTAACCACCGCCCCAAGGTTGGAGTAGCTTTCATCTTCGCGTTCAATGCCTGACTTGGCCCAGTGATTCTCATCCTGATAAATCATTAATCCGGCCTGATCGAACCGCGCCTTTCCATTAAAGGAAATTTTCGCAGTGAATGAAAAGAATGGTTCTGCGCTTGAGGACAAATACATGTGACCATTATCATGGCTGAAATGGTAATACGTTTTTTGCCAAAAATCACGATCGGGTTCTGTATTGAACTCGACGAAACCTTCTCCTGCTTTAAAATGCTCTGGTGGATTGATCCAGCTGAATTTATGTGTTGAAACGTCCAAGGTCGTCCCCTCCGATCCTTCAAGTAGTAAAAATTATTTGAGATTGATTACAAGCAGCTCTGAATCACTGAGTACACGTATCGGTGGTCCCCAGGTCCCAATTCCCGACGAAATCAAGAACTGCTGCTCTCCCCCCTTGATCTGATGAAGTCCGTAATCATAATCGTACACCCATCCGGTGAGGATATTTCCGGGAAACAGCTGCCCTTTGTGCGTGTGTCCGCTCAAAATCAAATCCACCTCCGTCGCGAGATATTCTGCATAATTGCCGGGTTGATGGTCCAGGACGATGAGGGGGAGCGCAGCATCCACTTCCTCCCAGTCCATGTTTTGACGTGCCTTGCCCTCATACATGATTGGCCGTGAATCGCGCCTGCCCACCAGCGTGAACAGATTTCGGACATTGACGCTTTCATCTTCCAGCAGCACAATTTGCGTTCTGGCGATCATCGCTCTCATCTCAGCAAAACTGGGACCGGAATCGTGATTTCCCCAGATTAAATAAACACCCAGTTCTGCTTCAATACGATTGAGTTCGGCTTCGATGGCTGCGGGGTCATCCAAAGCCGCATAGTCGTCATTGAAAAAATCTCCGGCGATAAAGACCACGTCCGGGCCGATCGTGTTGATGTGATCGACGATGGTTTTAACTCTGGCTGCACCGTATTCGGGGCCTAAATGCAAATCGGAAAACATGACGGCTTTAATCGGTTTTGCCAGGCCGGGTTTGCTTAGGTTGATGTCATAATTTTTGATGACGATATTCTGCGCATGAAGGCTGCCCAGGCCGACGATGAGCACCGCCAGAAGCAAAGACAGCCAGGTCGAGAATAAAATGGGTTTCGGTGAAATTGCTTTTCTTTTCAGTAGCCTAAGCGCTAGAAAAATCAGATCTCTTGTAAGCAGGATCATGATTGCGTAACCCGTTATCGCCAAATAATAGTGTGAAAAAACTTGCAGCGCTCGGGGTGCCCCAGCTCCCGGCGTGAAACCGTATAAAGTGACTGTACTAAGCAAAACGAGCGGCACCACCAGCATCCGGAAACGCAATTTCGGGTACGTATGCTTCAGCCCAGCGAAGATTCGCCACGCCAGGACGACCTGAATCGTGACTAAAAAGAGTATGATTGAAATAATAAAATATAGCATAAGTCCAAATTGTCCTCTCAAATATCGCGAACTAAACAAACAATGGACTAATGATAACTTTTATCACTAGTCCATCAAAGACCCTTAAAGTTCAGATTTGATTGCGAGGCCCGCCGAGAAGTTTTTATCTAAATAAGCAGGCTTGTCGCAGAAAAGCCTATCGATTTTCGAAGGGAACGTAAGCCCTTCTTTTTTGAACCGTCTTGTAGGCCGGTCGAATGATTCTGCCGCCTGAAATCAGTTCCTCAAGGCGGTGGGCCATCCAACCACAGATTCTGGCCACCGCGAAAATCGGAGTAAAGAGTTCTTCCGGGATACCCAGCATGTCATAAACAAAGCCCGAAAAAAAGTCAACGTTGGCGCAGACCACTTTATCTTTGCTTTTAACGGCATAGAAAGTCTCGGGACCCATCCGCTCAGTAGTGGTGTAGAGTAAATATTCATCTTCACGGCCGCACTCATAAGCCAGCGCCCGGGCATAATCGCGCAGCAGTTTGGTACGGGGATCTGAGAGAGTGTAAACGGCGTGTCCCATACCGTAGATCAAACCGGAGCGGTCGAAGGCCTCTTTGTTGAGAATTCTTGTAAGATAATCAGCGATTTCCATCTCGGAACGCCAATTCTTCACTTCTTTTTTCAGGTCCTGCATCATGGCAAACGCTTTTCCCGAGGCACCACCATGTTGTGGACCCTTCAATGATCCCATAGCTGCAGCGATGGCTGAGTAGGTGTCGGTGCCGGTTGAACTGACCGCGCGGCAGGTAAAGGTCGAGTTGTTACCACCACCATGTTCGGCGTGGAGCACCAGAGCCAGATCAAGCGTTCGCGCTTCCAGTTCAGTGAAGGTTCCATCCGGCCTGATCATATGCAGCAGGTTCTGTGCGGAATTGAATTCCGGCAAAGGTGCATGAATGTACAGACTGTCGTGATCGATGTAATGCCGTTTTGCCATATAAGAATATGCCGCTAAGGAAGGAAAACGCGCAATCAAGCTGATGCCCTGCATCAAAACATATTCGGGGCTGATGTTGTCGGGATCTTCATCATGTGCGTATAAGCCCAGGACCGATCGGGCAATTTTATTCATGATGTCTTTACTGGGCGAACGGAAAATGTGATCTTCAATAAAATTGTGTGGCAGAGCACGCGCTTCAATCAAAGCTTTGTTGAAATGCTCCAAGCTTTTGGCATTGGGCAAATCACCATAAAGTAATAGATAAGCGGTTTCTTCAAAACCAAATTCTTTTTTAGAATAAAAGCCATTGACTAAATCGGTAACGCTGTAGCCGTGGTAATACAAATGACCTTCAACGGGCAGTCGTTCATTATCGTCCATGATGTAGGAATAAACTTCACCTATCTCAGTCAATCCGACCAAAACACCGGTTCCGTTCTCGTTACGCAAGCCGCGTTTAACATCGTAGCGTTGATAAAGTTGAGCCGGTATCGCTTGTCTGGATTTAGCCCGGGCATAATCATCCAATAAGAGTTGTTGATTTTTAGTCGTGATCAGGCTCATAATAACCTCTTTTCAATCCTTTTTTTTGTGGGGAAAATTAACCGAATTCTGCCGTAAAGTTTAGCAGACCGCCCTTTTCGAGAATAGTTCTCTGTCTGTCACTCAAAATCAAGACACAAGTGAAGGTGCTGCCCTTAGTCAGATTATCGACGATTATTTCAGGCTTGTTGACGGTATTTTTTAACTGCAGGTCCGCTTCCTTAATAAGTAATTGGTCCCCCTCTTGCAGCGCCTCATAAACGCTCGCATCTTTGAAGGTCAAAGGCCAAATGCCGTTATTGATCAAGTTAGCCTCATGGATTCGTGCGAAACTGACTGCCATGACCGCTTTGATACCAAGTTCCAGGGGTGCCAGTGCCGCGTGTTCACGAGAAGAACCTTGTCCGTAGTTGGAACCGGCTGCAATGAAGCCACCCCCCTCACGTTTGGCACGAGCCGGAAATTCCGGATCGCAAGGCGTGAGGCAAAAGTCCGCCAAATAAGGAATGTTGGAACGGTACGGCAGCAGCTGGGCGTTTGAGGGCATGATGTGGTCAGTCGTGATGTTGTCTTCAACCTTGATCAATACTTTGCCTTCGAGCTTCTCGCCGATCGCTTTATTGACCGGGAAGGGTTTAATATTGGGACCACGCACCACTTCAAGCTGCGCGCTGTGTTCAGCCGGATCGATGACCATGTTGTCGTTAGCTAGAAATTCGCCGGGCATGTCGACGGAAGGAGCAATGCCACTGTCACGAGGATCAGTAATTATGCCGGTGAGCGCGGATACCGCAGCGACTTCCGGACTAACAAGGTAAACCTGCGCGGACTTCGTGCCGGAGCGCCCGATGAAGTTGCGATTGATGGTGCGCAGGGAAACTGCATTGGAGCGCGGAGCCTGGCCCATACCGATACAAGGTCCACAGCCGGACTCAAGAATGCGGGCACCGGCACTGATCATATCAGCCAGAGCGCCGTTGGCTGCGAGCATGTTTAAAACCTGTTTCGAACCGGGTCCGATGACCAGGGAGACATCCGGATGGACTGTTTTTCCTTTGAGAATTTGGGCGACCTTCATCATATCGACGTATGATGAGTTGGTGCAGCTGCCAATGGTCACCTGGTCGACCTTGATACCGGCGACTTCACTGACCGGAACCACATTATCGGGACTATGCGGCTTGGCGATTAGCGGAACCAGCTGGTTCAGATCGATCTTGATGCTTTCATCATAGACCGCATCCGCATCAGGCCGTATTTCAGTAAATACTTCTTCTCTTCCTTGTGCGCGCAGAAAAGCCTTTGTCACTTCATCACTGGGGAAAATTGAGGTGGTGGCACCCAGCTCCGCGCCCATGTTTGTAATCGTGGCGCGCTCGGGAACAGTTAAGTGCTTAAGTGCGTCTCCACTGTATTCGATAATTTTTCCGACACCGCCTTTAACGGTCAAGACGCGCAAGACTTCAAGAATAATGTCTTTCGCGCTTACCCATTCGGGCAGCCGGCCACTGAGTTCAACATTGCAGATCGCCGGTGCCGTGATGTAGTAGGCACCGCCGCCCATCGCACACGCGACATCGAGTCCGCCCGCGCCGATGGCTATCATTCCAAGGCCGCCGCACGTGGGAGTATGACTGTCTGATCCCAGCAAAGTCTCTCCGGGTACAGCGAAGCGTTCAATATGAACCTGATGACAGACACCGTTACCGGGTCGAGAAAAAGCAACACCGTATTTATTCGCGACAGTTTGAATATATTTATGATCGTCAGCATTTTCAAAGCCGGCTTGCAGCATGTTGTGATCGATGTAAGCAACTGATTTTTTCGTCTTTACACGATCGATACCCAAGGCCTCGAATTGCAAATAAGCCATGGTTCCGGTGGAATCCTGAGTCAGAGTCTGATCTATTCTTAAAGCAAGTTCACGGCCTTTTTCCAGACCGCCGCTGAGCATATGACTTTTCAATATTTTCTGTGCTACACCTAAGCCCATTACTAATCTCCCTTGTGCAAATTATCTGCTAATTATCCTTTATATCTGTAAGTTCTGTCAAACAGAGCAAAGGAAGGAATGCTATCGTAATTGAACTTTTAAATTATGATCAGCCAACGAAGGTTTTTCCATCCGGATATACGGTTTCCAGCGCTTTGGCCGTTTTGAAATTGAAACTCATGGCAAAAGAGGCCGGACCGACCCTGCCGAGGTACATGCAAGGAATAAGTGTCACCCACGAAGCCAAGGTCAGATTAGCCGTCGGGGTCGTTGAATTGCCCACAGTGGCAAAAGCTGACGTAGCTTCAAACATTAGGTCAACGAAGTCAAAACTATTGGTGCTTATGCTGTTTCGTTCGAAAATCAGCAAGAGAAAAGTGGCAACACCAATGATACCGACGCCCAAAAACATAACCACGAATGATTTGATAAAAATATCATTGCTCAGTTTGTGACGTCCGATGAGTGGGAACTTTCTGCCTCTCAAAAATGAAAAAGCACCAAAAACAATCACGGCGAAAGTCGTGTTTTTTATGCCACCACCGGTTGAAGCCGGCCCTGCCCCGATAAACATCAGGACGATTGCGATGACTTTTGAAGGCTGAAGCAAGCTCACCTGATCGATTGAATTGAAACCGGCGGTACGCAGTGTGGTCGATTGAAAAAAAGCAGCAATGGGTCTTTGCCAGAGAGTTAAAGTGCCCATAGACATGGTTCTGTCATTATTCCATTCGAGAAGTGCGAATACGACGGTACCAAAAAGAAGTAAGGCGGCCGTGGCTCCTAAGACCAATTCACTGTGAAAATGCAATTTTCGTGTTTTGCGAAATTTTATAAGATCGGTCCAGACCACAAAACCCAGACCACCGGTAATAATCAACAGGGCTGTCATGATCAAAACAATCGGTTCGTTGTTCCACGTGCTCAGGTTAGAATATTGACCGCGAATATCACCCATTAAATCAAAACCGGCGTTACAAAAAGAAGAGACGGCGTGAAAGAAGCCGCGGCGGACGGCAGATGCAAATGGCATGTAGCGGCTGAATCGCCAGGTAAGAACGATTCCGCCAATGATTTCGCAAGTAAAAGTAATGGACAGAATTTTTCTGACCAGCGTTTTGACATCTACAAAACTGTCGCTCCCCGTTGATTCCTGCATGGCAAGCATCGTTTTGAATTTCACTTTTCTGCGCACGGCTATCATAAAGAAAGACATAATGGTGACGATGCCCAGACCACCGATCTGGATTAGTGCCAGGATCACAATTTGCCCAAAATAACTCCAGTACGTTGCGGTGTCTACCACGACCAATCCGGTCACGCAGGTCGCCGAAGTCGCTGTGAAAAATGCTACAACAGCTGGGGTCCACGCACGAGTCTGAGAAGCAATCGGGAGACATAATAACAAGCCTCCGATAAGGATTGTGAACGCAAAACCGATGGTGATGGTGCGGGTCGGGCTTGTAAAAATCCAGTTTTTGATTTTTTGATAAAGGCTTTTATGAACGATCAAAGATTCATCCGCAGCGGGCTTGTGTTTGCTGATCGGATCGAGCCTCACAGGCTCCACCTCATCTCCGTAAACTTCAGTATCGGAGTTATACAAAATTTCTTTTTTACGATGTTGTTTAATCGCCTCATCTTGAATAGAATGGTCTTCTCGTTCATTGATCTGTTGATTCTTGATTTTTCGAGCGAGAGGTTTAGAAGCTTGCAACTCATTTGGTTCATGCCCGGTGATTAAATCTGTTTTGCTCTCCTTGTCATTATTCATGCGACATTTACCATGGTTTTCCAGATCAGGTCGAAATATTCCTCATCGACAACTACGAGCATGTTGTCGTCGGCTTTCATCACCACGTCGCCCGACGGCATGATCACCGCACCATCAGCTCTGCTGATTAAAACCAGTTTCGCATCTCCCGGAAAAGAATATTCAAGCAGTGATTTTCCGACAGCCGACGAATTCTGATGAAGTTTGAACTCCACTATCGCTTTGGTGTTCCCGGGAATGCTGAAGGCAACGCGCATGCCTAAATATTCGATCTCCTGGTCGATGATGTCTGCCAATAGACTGATACTGGAAAACGATTTATCAACGCCGAACAAATGAAAAACCTGTTCGTTTTTGGGATTGTTTATTTTGGCCACAGTGGATTTTACACCAAAATGATGTTTAGCCATCTGGCAGCTGATCAAGTTGACTTCATCTAATCCTGTCAAAGCAATAAACATGTCGGCTTCAGCGCAACCCGCTGCTTCCAGCACAGACACCCTGGTTCCATCGCCCAGATATACATTGATTTCAAGCTCATCAGCCAGGCGCTGACTTGGAGCATCACGATTTTCGATGACCGTGATTTCGTGACGCCGTTCGGCCTGCAGTAACTGACACAAGTAATATGCGACTTTATCGCCGCCGACGATGACCAGTTTCATGCACCCATCTCCTTGTCACAGATAACGATTTTGTCGTCTGCTTTAAGAAGCAAACTATACTTGGCCAGGACTAAATTATTGTCCCGATAAATCGCCATGATTTTTCGTTCAAGCAAGTCCTCGGCTTCAGCGACTGTTTTTCCATAAAAGTCATCCAGAAGACTTTCTTTTTTCAGGATGACCGGTACACCGAATAAATCGATGTGTCTGTGTAAATCATCTTGAAACAACTGTTCGATGATGCTGTCACCTTGGACGCTCGTTGAACAGACGGTTTCAAGACCCATATCGATGAAGACTTGATTATTCTCTTGATTAAGGGTCCGCACCAGAACGCGCGGCACGCTGAACACGACTTGCGCGACCTCAGCGGCCATTACATTGATATTTTCGTTACTGGAAACCGAAATAAAGGCATCCGCAGTTTCACAACCCGCCTGGCGCTGCGCTTCAATATCCATCGCTTTAGCCTGAATTTTTATGCAATCCAAATCATCAACGGCCTCGAGACTGGTGGCCTTTTCTTCAATGATGATAATGTCATGACCCATTTCATAGAGTCGATGCGCGATGTAAGCTCCCACTCGTTCACATCCTGCAATGATAATTTGCATTCTAGATCCCCCTGAAATAGTAGGCCATTATTGCTGCTGCTGCGGCTGCGTTAAACGAGTCAGCGCGTCCACTCATCGGAATTCTAGCACTTCTGTTGACCTTGGCAAGTGTCAGGTCGGAGAGCCCTTCACCTTCGTTACCTATGATGATAGCCAGTTTCTTAAATTTCGGCAATTGCTCAAGAATTTCCCCATCAAGACTGGCCGCAATGCTGACGATTTCCTGTTCATCGAAGGCACTCAAGAGACCGGTCATATCGCTCACCGGAATCAGAGGAATGAAAAAAGCAGAGCCCATCGAAGCACGCAGCGTTTTACCTGAAAAGGGATTTGCGCTCCCCTCACTGTAAAAAATCGCGTCGTAACCCAGCGCTTCCGACGTTCGCACGATACTGCCGACGTTGCCGGGATCCTGGACTTTTTCCAGCACAATGGCGTGAAATTCATTTTTTTCAGTGAGCATACGGAAGATACTTTGAAGCAGCGGTTGATTTTTATTTTTAAGAACCAACACAATCCCTTGAGGTGTTTTGGTTTCGGCAAAACGAAGCATCACCCGGTCCGAAACCCGACAGAAATGACAATCAGCAGGTAAACGCTTTATGAGCCATGCCAGGCGTTCGGCTTGTTTTTCGACAAATTCGTCATTCACCAGGCAAATTTCCGCTTCAAAATCACTCTGCAGGGCCAGTTCAACCAGGCGATAGCCTTCAGCCAGAATATGGACTTCGGTTTTGCCTTTACGCCACAACGGTTCGTAGGGAGCTAAAAGCGGATGTTTGATGTCATGAATTTTATCCATTGTCGCAGCGCCTTCTTTTCTGATTTCATGTAAAAACAAAAAGACGGACCTGAGCCCGTCTTTATTTTAATATGCTGAACATTACATGGCTTTTTTGACTTGTTCGCAAATCTGTGTAAAAGCCGCCGGATCGGTAACCGCGATGTCCGCCAAAATTTTACGGTCCAAAACAATGCCGGACTTTTTCAAAGCATTCATGAAACGGCTGTAGCTGATGCCGTTCATACGGGCAGCGGCATTGATACGAGCAATCCATAAGCGTCTGAAATCGCGCTTTTTTAAGCGACGGTCACGATAAGCGTAACTCAGTGATTTCATCACCTGCTGGTTAGCGACCTTGAACAGCTTGCTTTTACGTCCGAAATAACCTTTTGATAATTTTAATATTTTTTTGTGGCGCGCTCTGCTTGTTACGCCTCTTTTAACTCTTGCCATCTTTATAGCCTCCTAGACCATTCGCATCTTTACTTCACGATTATTTATTTGTAAGGAATTAGTTGTTTGATGTTAGCTTGATTAGCATGTGAAGCGACTACCGAACCACGCAAATTGCGTTTGGTCTTCGAGCTCTTATGTGTAAGCTTGTGCTTCTTGTAAGCTTGAAAGCGGAGAACCTTACCGGTTCCGGACACTTTAAAGCGTTTCTTTGATGAGCTGTGTGTTTTCTGCTTAGGCATTTTATCCTCCTTGTTTCTTTCGCACAGTCTGGAATACTCCACTGCAGCGGAAAGCTGTTTATTATTTCTTCGGTGACAAGTACATCACCATGTTACGTCCCTCGACCCTGGCAGGGCGATCAACTTGGGCGATGTCGCCGCACTTTTTAAAGAAGTCATCCATGACAGCGTAACCTTGCGAAGTGTAAGCCATTTCACGTCCGCGAAAACGAATGGACACCTTGACCCGGTCGCCTTCTTCCAAAAACTTGACGGCGTTCTTGACTTTATAAGCTAAATCATGTTCTTCAGTTGAAAGCTTCATGCCCACTTCTTTGACTTGAACCGTTTTCTGGTTTTTCTTGGCTTCCTTCTCGCGTTTGGCTTTCTCGAAAAGATATTTACCATTGTCCATAATGCGGCAAACCGGATTTTCCGGATTATTGGCAATTAAAACCAAATCAAGTCCATTGGCTTCTGCTCTCGCAAGGGCTGCTTGAATTGTGACGACACCCTGCATCTGACCGTTTTCGTCAATTAGACGCACCTTGGAATAAGGAATGGCTGCATTGACTGCTTGACCAACATTTTTCTTAGCGATGGATTTTGTACCTCCGTAAATATAAAAAAGCCGATAGTGCTTGACATCGGCAAAAGAGAGCCCGCAATCGGGCATTTTTCCTAATTAACCTCTTCGCTTAACTTGAGGTGAGAATCACTTCTGCTTGATGTACTTCGTAATATTAATGATTTCGTCTGCTTTTGTCAAGACTTCGACGTACATCAAATCTTTTGCCCGCGAAACACCCTCGCGTACATCATGTAAAA
>CAYNZF010000064.1:7558-11744 GCA_964401615.1 uncultured Oscillospiraceae bacterium | reverse complement strand
TGTATCACGGTGACAAGCTCACTCGAAAATGGAACCCGATTTTCCGTACCGATTCGACTGAAGCAGGTCAAAAAGGTCTGATTCAGTCAACGCGGATCACCCGCGTGCGGCCGGATTCAAAAACGACGGTGCCGACGCCGCTGAGCAAGTCCTCATTCAATTCAGGATAGGTGCTGCGTTCAATATCACCGATGATGATATAGCTCACATCATATATCCTCAACAAGCTGATCAGTTCCACATCTGAGCGTGTCTCGTAAATGGTTTTGACATCTCCTTCACGCGGAGCGACCAGCGCCGCGTAGGCATTTTCACCGTCTGCTGTGGTACGCCAGAGCCATTCATGCGTCTGCCAGCCCAGGATGGTCGGTAAACCTGTGTAGGCCGAAATTCTGGCGCTGTCCGTGTAGCTCAAGCCATTAGCCTCCACGATGACCGGCTGGCCGCTCACTTCGCTGTTGAACCAATCAATCACATCAAGGTCGTTTTTCAGTGTACCACCACCCAGCTCAGCTGCGATTTGAGGTGATGTGCTGTTTTCCATCCAGGCGCTTGCGTTCAAACCTTTGTAATTTTCAAGTTTTAAGGGGGGCAGCCAGCCCGGGGTCGCGGCAAAAGGATAAATCAGCGGGGCTGAGAGCAGCAGTAAAACAAGTATGAAAACGAACGCCAGCGGCCAGGTTGACAAACGACGCGTCCTGAGGCCGATCACTCGGTTGAGTTCTGCTTTTTCCTGGGCCAAAACCGCGTAACTGGACAATTGAATATTAATGGGAACACCGGCGGTCTTGTCCATTTGTATCGATGACGGCTGGACTTGTTCTTGGGCCAGGGCCAGCCGATTGAGCCTGTTTTGATGCAGCCATTCCACCAACAGGGTGATGGCGGCAGCGGGCAGGCTCAGGCCTAGTATGAGCGAGGCCTGGTAAGTAAATTTGAACATGGTGTTGGCTCGCGCGAAGCCGTTCTCATAGATGTCGCGCACGTAAATGAATTCAGGGGCCAGAATCAAGCCAAAAGCACAGCTCAACAGCAGCAGAACAACGACGCTGCCCGGATGAAAACGCCTGCAGAAACTGCGTCTGTATCGGGTATGAGCCCTCTTATAGCTCTCTTTTTCGACATGTTTGTCAACTTCCATTTTGTAGTTTTGAGGCAAAAGAGACCTTCGATTCAGCCAGATGCGTTCACGGTCTTGACTTCCCGCGGCTTTCTGCAAGGCCGGGCGTTCGATTGGCCGCGAATTTGACTGCCCAGCATCCGCAGCTGCCTCAGCCGCAGTTTTAGCGGCTTTTTTGGAGCGGAGCAGGGCCAGGAGCAGCAGTGTTGTGGCAAACAACAGAAAGATAAGAGCTTGCGGCCCATACAATATGAAAAGTTGAAAAATGGGGCTGTGGTAGGGAACGATCGCGATTTCTTTGGCCATGGGCGAAAAGTGCAGGTTGAAAGGAATGATCAACAAATGCGCCAAGGAAAAACTCAAGTTCAGGCTCAGTCCGATCGAGGTCCAGAGGCTGGGACGCAGTATAAATATAAAGACAGCGAAGAGCATGGCTGCCAGGAAGTACCCGCTCTGGCTGATCGTGTCAGCAACGAACAGAAAAGGAAGAAAAACAGCAGCCAACTGCAGGAAACCGAGGGGCAGCGTGAGCCAATGTGCCTGTGGTCCCAAGGCGCGCTTACACGCGTATACGAGAAACAGCGCCATGAACACCCAATAAATGGGAAAGTCCCAGAAATTTCCCATCATAAAGATTCCGAGCAATAAAGTAGCCAGGGGCAGCAGACCGGATGAAAACCATGCTTTAAAAAAGTGAATCAGCAAGATCCAGCGCGGGCGGCTGAGGCTGCTGTTTCCCTCGAAACGCGGCCTGTGCTGATAATTTTTCAAGCTCAGAAAGAGGCGTTGGCTGCGCAGCAATCTGAAATAAGCCAGCAGCGGTTTCGATTCCAAAATGAGCAGCACGGTGGCGATAAACAGCAAGACAAATACCGTGTTGACCAGGTGGGCGTGCAGGTCGCCGACCAGAAACGAGTAAAAGGGAAACTCGTGAATGGTCTTGTCGAGAGTGTCCGGATTGTAGCCGATATAGCGGGTCGCGTCAGGGAAGTAGTAGCTGTCCAGATTACCAAAACGCGCACTGCCTTGAGCCAGCCAATTCAATAACGCTTTGGCGGGTGCCAGCGGGCTGATGAAAAAGTCGTGTGAGTTGCCGGCAAAACACGTAAACACGGCCGCCCCGAAACCGCCCAAAGTACGCAGGCCGGTCTTCAGTCCGCGACTGAGCTTGCGCCGGCGGCTTGAAAGTGTAATCAGCAGATAGCCAATGCCGTAAGCCATGGTCAGCATATAGGAAAAACTGGAGGCCATGCTCAGGTTGTAGGCGTACTCCGGCCGCAGCCCGGTCAGTTTGGCCACGAGAGTATAGGCGTATTGGCCGTAGTAATAGTAATTAATACTGTGACCCGCGAACCACATATCCGCCGCCGGCAGAAATTCGCTGCGCCACAGCGAATTCATGATGCCGTAATCCATGAATTTTTCCAAACCACGCGCCGCCGGCATCAAGCCGCGCACAAAACTCATCGCCAGCAAGGCCAAAGCAAAACTCGCCAGGCTTAAAAACAAGGCCCGCCATTGAGCCTTTTTAAATAGGGAAATTGCCGCAGCTTTAGCGGTTTTGGGATTGAGATACGCCAGCAGAGCCCAAATCAGGGTAACGATGGCCACAGAAGTTTGTGTAAAGGGCAGCAGGCGCAGATAGGCCAGCGTCCAGACGGTGAAGCTGACCAGGCTCAAACCGAGCGGCAGCGAAAAAATCCAGGCCAGACCGCGGTGTCTCATGAACATCTGCAAAGCCAGCGGATAAACGGCCAGGCCCATCAAGAACGAGCCGAGCAACCAGCGGAAAAAGTACGAACTGTCATCACCCAGCAGAAAAATTGCGGCAGGCACAACAGCCAGACAGAGCGCAAGGCTGAGCAGCAGACTGAGCCACCCCCACTTGGGTTCTCGCCTGTCTGCTTTAATGATGCTTACTTTACCGCGCTTGAATTTCGTCCCTCGTTGCTGTGGTTCGAGCTTGAAAATGCGTGTTTTCGCGGGTGCCGGAGCCTGCGTTTTTTTCATTTGATTGCACGGGCCTCGATGTAGTGCCGTTTTTCAGCGGCCTCACCCAAAGAAAAAGTTTTTTTCGGAAACACGGTCAGTTTCTCCAGAGCCGGGAAAAAATCGCGCTTTGCCAGGTTAGGCAGATAAATGGCGCAATGTTTTTTCATCGACAGGGCAGCCAGAGCTTGCTCTCCGTGGATGTAGTCAATTCGTTTACCAAACTTCTCATGCATGCCGCCGGTCCAGCGATGCGCTGCCGAAATGGCCAGAACATCAGCCGGCTGCTCCAGCGTCACAAGATGGGCCCTGTTGGCCCTGCGCAGCAGCAGGGTGTGGCTGTCGCGATGCAGAATTTGAGCGGACATAAAATTCGTATAGGCGATATTGAAATCCATGGACTCACTCACTTTGACCGCTTCGTCTTTGAAAATCGTCTTGGCAAAATGCAGCGCTTCAGCAGGACTTGTGTCATAAATCAGCTGGTGAATGGGGTGAAAAATCAAACCCGGATCATGGATATTTATAAGCTCCACCAGGGCAAAACGGTTCAGGTCGTCGGGCCCGGCACTGCCTTCTGCCAGGCTTTTTTCGCGGAGGCGTTTAGCTGCAGCCAGGGAGTGATTCCCGTCGCCCACGTAGGCGAAAATACCCTGTTCCACAAAACTGGGCAGATTTTTCAAGGCATTGACAAAATCCCCGGCCGCCTGACTATGCTCCGGAACAAAACAGGCGCCGACCTGTCCGGCCTTTTCGGGCAGTTCAATATCGTAGAGCCTGTGGGCTGAGTTTTGAATGCTCTTGACCAGTCCTTCGACTGCCGTGCGTTTTTTGTCATCAATAAGCAGGAGTACGTGGGGAAGTTCAAGGCTGGCTTGTTCCCGGACTGCGATTCGGGCAGGAAGACGGCTTTCAACCGTGCTTTCCGAGGCACGAATTGCCGGTTCACCCTGCTCGCTGCTCAAGTAATTGTCCAGATCGATGGCCAAAACCACCCCGTTGCGTCTTGTTTTTCCGTCCGGCAGCAGGCGGCAGCAGAGGATGAAACCCGGCTCCAGGCATTGAAAAATATCTTCC
>CAYNZF010000064.1:0-7548 GCA_964401615.1 uncultured Oscillospiraceae bacterium | reverse complement strand
CTGATAACGGAGCATCGTGCTCCAAATATGCTGCAGTTCCTCCCGGCAATTTTCTTCACCCTTTTCTTCCAAGATATACTCCGGAAGGATCAGATTGAGAGTCGAAGGCCGCTCAGCGTTTTCGCGGGCGCGCCTTAACCAGTATTCCGGTTCGGAGGTGTATTGATCACAAGCGACGACCGGCCAGTGTTGATTTTGATAGGCCTCTTTGGGGATGAGAATGGATGTCGCCTTGATCGGTAATTCGGATTGGGACATAATTGAGCACTCCAATTTCCAGCACCGCAGCTCCGGTGCAGCTTCCCCACATTTTAGCATATTGCTATTCTGCTTACATCTTGCGATTTTGAGCCTGGAAGAGCAGGTGAAAACAGGATTCCGGGATTACAGCTCTTTCTGAGCGGCTGTTTTGCTTGAGAAAGCCGTCTTTTTTGGTTAATATAAACCACGAGACTTTTATGGAGCAAGCTGGACCTGTTCCCGCTGCTCTCCCGGAAGGAAATGAATAAAATGAAACATATGGGTTTGAACGAAATACGTGAAGCGTATCTTTCGTTTTTCGAATCGAAAGGCCATTTGCGTTTACCGAGCTTCTCGCTCGTACCCCAAAATGACCCCTCAATACTGCTGATCAACGCCGGCATGACGCCGCTTAAACCCTATTTCACAGGCGCGCAGCTTCCTCCTGCGCCGCGCGTGACTACTTGCCAGAAGTGTATCCGAACACCGGACATCGACCAGGTCGGGCACACCGCCCGCCACGGTACTTTTTTCGAAATGCTCGGCAACTTCTCTTTTGGTGATTACTTCAAAAAAGAGATCATTCCATGGGCCTGGGAGTTTTGCACTCTGGTGCTGGAACTGGACCCGGCGCGTTTGCATGTGACCGTCTATGAAGAAGACGATGAAGCCTACGACATTTGGAAAAATGATGTGGGACTGGATCCTTCGCACATTACCCGACTGGGTAAAAAGGACAATTTCTGGGAACACGGTACCGGCCCTTGCGGTCCTTGCTCGGAGATCTTTTACGACCGGGGCGAGACGCACCTTTGCGACAATCCGAACTGCGGGGTGGCGTGTGACTGCGACCGTTACATTGAATTCTGGAATTTGGTTTTCACGCAGTACGACCGTAAAGAAGACGGCAGCTACGTCCCGCTGGAGAAAAAGAACATTGATACCGGTGCCGGCTTGGAGCGCGTCGCCTGCATCATGCAGGAAGTCGACAATTTATTTGAGGTCGATACCATCAAGCATGTGCTGGACACGGTTTGTTCTATGGCCAAAGTCCGCTACGGTGAGGACGCGAAGACCGATGTTTCGATCCGGGTGATCACGGACCATATTCGCAGCACGACCATGATGATTTCTGACGGCATTTTGCCATCGAACGAAGGACGCGGTTATGTCTTGAGAAGACTGATTCGCAGAGCCGCCAGATTTGGACGGGCACTGGGAATCGAACGCAACTTTCTGACTAAGCTGGCCCCTGTGGTAATCGAAAATTCCAAAGCGGCTTACAGCCAGCTGGAAGAAAACTCGGCTTTTATTTTGAATGTGATCTTGAACGAAGAAGAGCGCTTCAATCAGACCGTCACGCAAGGCCAGGCCTTGTTGGACAGCTATCTGGAGGAAGTTAAAGCCTCGGGTGGAAACCTGCTCGCGGGGACGGAAGTGTTCCGCCTGCATGATACCTATGGTTTTCCCCTTGATCTGACGCGAGAGATCGCCGCAGAAGTCGGTGTGAACATCGACGAAGAAGGTTTCCGGGAAGAAATGCGTGTGCAGCGCGATAAAGCCCGTAAAGCCATGCAAGATAAGGTTTCCACGGCCTGGGGCACAAGCGGACTGCCGGAAGAGGTCAAGACATTCGCTGCCACAGTCTTTACCGGCTACGACAAGCTGAAGGATGTGGCTGAAGTGCGCATGATCCTGGCGCAGGGCGAGGACGGTGAAGCGAGTGCTCTGGATGAAGCAGTAGCGGGCATGGATGTGACACTGATTTTTGATAAAACGCCTTTTTACGCCAATTCAGGCGGGCAGGCCGGTGACAAAGGTGAGCTTTTCGCCGATGGCTTGCGCATCGTCGTAAATGATACCACCAAGACCGCGGAAAACGTCTTTTTACACCATGCAGAAATAAAGAGCGGCCATGTCAAAAAGGGCCAGTGGCTGGAACAGTCAGTCGACAAGACCTTGCGCCTGGCGACCGCGCGCAATCATACCGTCACTCACCTGCTCCACAAAGCGCTTAAAGAAGTGCTCGGAGCCCATGTCAACCAGGCGGGCTCTATGGTTTCACCGGAGCGCTTGCGTTTTGACTTCAATCATTTCCAGGCCATGAGTAAAGACGAGCTGATCAGGGTCCAGGAACGGGTCAACGCGTCGATTCTGGCCGACAAGCCGGTCAGCACACAGCTCATGACTATCAGCGACGCCAAGGCGGCCGGAGCGATGGCCCTTTTCGATGAAAAGTACGGAAACGAAGTCCGCGTGGTCGAGGTTGAGGGTATCAGTAAAGAACTTTGCGGGGGGACCCATTTATTGCGGAGCTCCCAGGCCGGTATTTTTAAAATCATTTCCGAAAGCTCGATTGCATCCGGCGTGAGACGAATCGAAGCGGTCACGGGCTCGGGTGCTTTTGCCTATATCGCTGAATCTGAACGGATTCTTGAGACGGTGGCCTCCGAACTAAAGAGCTCACGGACCGAACTTGAAGTGCGTGCCGAGCAAGTCCAAAAAGAACTGAAGGCCAAGGACAAGGAAATCGCTGCTCTGGAAAATAAACTCAACGCGGGTCAAGCCGATGAACTTGTGGGCCTCGCGGTTCAGGTGGGTCAAATAAAAGCCCTGGTCACAGAAGTTCATGCGGAAAGCACTGACGCTCTGCGCGACATGGCCGACCGTTTACGCGACAAGCTGGCTCCGGCAGTGATCGTCCTCGCCAGCGTACAGGAGGGTAAGATCGCAATCACCGCGATGCTTTCGCCAGAAGCTGTAGCGGCGGGTTATCATGCCGGTCAACTCGTAAAAGCAGCGGCTCAAATCACCGGCGGTGGGGGCGGTGGTCGCCCGGAGATGGCTCAGGCAGGGGGCAAAGATCCCTCCAAGCTGCCCGAAGCGCTGCGCTTTGTGCAGAAACTCATTGCGGACAAAGCCTAAAACGAGGCATGATCGAAGCGGGAGAGTTGATATGGATTGTATTTTTTGTAAAATAGCCGCAGGTGAAATACCCTGTTCTGAAGTTTACCAGGACGATGAAATCATCGCCTTTCGCGATTTACATCCGGTCGCGCCAACGCATGTGCTTTTGGTCCCCAAGCGGCATTATGAGAACATTTTGGAACTCAACGAGAACCCGGAAGAGGCGGCCCTTGTCTTTGCCGCAATCAATCGCGCAGCCGCCCAAGTCGCTGAATCCGAGGGTCTGACAAAGGGCTTCAGATTGATTAACAACTGTGGGCCTGACGGGGGACAGACCGTCATGCATTTGCACGTACATCTTATTGGAGGCAGGGCTCTCGGACCGGGTTTGATCTAAGCTCCTTGCATATCAATATTAGGTAAATGGCCTTGACGCTTTGTTAAGACTCATTTATAATTCCAAGGACTAAGCAAAGACCTTTGTGTTTTTGTCGCCGAAGGGGGGTTAGAAGATGTCTGAAGTTAGAGTAAAAGAGAATGAAACCCTCGACAGTGCACTGCGCCGCTTTAAGCGTTCATGTGCCAAGTCCGGCGTGCTTGCGGAAGTTCGTAAGAGAGAACACTATGAAAAGCCCAGCGTGAAAAGAAAGAAAAAATCCGAAGCGGCTAGAAAGAGAAAACGTTAAGATGGATCTTAAGACCCGTTTATTCGATGACATGAAGCTCGCCATGAGAGAGAAAGATGTTCTTAGGAAAGAACTCTTACAAATTCTGCGCGGCGGGATTCTTCAAGTTGAGAAAGACAAACAAATCACGCTTGATGAAGCAGGTGTGCTTGAAGTCATCCAACGGGAACACAAGAAACGTGTCGAAACCTTGAATGATCTGGCAGGTAAGGGTGGAGATTTCGTCGAAAAGACCAAGGCTGAAATGGAAATTTTGGAAACATACCTTCCGCAACAGCTGAGCGAAAGCGAAGTCACCGCGCTCGTCAAGGCGAAAATTGCCGAGACCGGGGCCGTGGGCCCGCGCGACATGGGTAAGCTGATGCAAGCCCTGATGCCTGAAGTAAAGGGTAAAGCAGACGGTAAACTGGTCAACCGGATCGTTAAACAACTGCTAGGCTAAACAAGGCAGCTCACAGTTTTAAGAAGCCCGATGTCTGCGGATATCGGGTTTTTTTCTACCATCGGTTACCTTAAAATTGACTTCTGTAATTTATTTTGTGCAGAAAGGCGCGCGCATGAACCTTAAACCCTTGAACCCCGAATATTTTGACTTCAACGAGGCTGAACCGCTCGGTTTACAAGTCCTCGCCGCCCGAGGTCAAGCCCGCTTTTGGCAAATATGGCAGGACGAAGCGATCGTCATCGAGAAGGCCCGGCGCAAGCAGGAAGCGATACCGGAGCAGTTTTTCGGAGACCCCTTTTTACTGAAGGACATGCAAAAAGCTGTGGATACCTTGGGCCCGATTATCGACGCAGGCGGCCGCATCTTGATTCATGGTGATTACGACTGTGACGGCATCACCGCGACGACCATACTATACCGATTCCTCAAACGTCTGGGCGTGGAGGTGGATTACTACATCCCTGAACGCTTAAATGAAGGCTACGGCCTCAGCGAAGGCGGAGTCGCGCGTGCTTTGTCGACCGCACCTGACGCCTTGATCACCGTGGATTGCGGTGTGCAGAGCTTTAAAGAAGTCGAAAGTCTGGAAGCCGCTGGCATAGCGGTAGTCGTAACGGACCACCATGTCTGTCTGGAAAAACTGCCGAGCGCGCACGCAGTGATCAATCCCAATCGCCGGGATGAAGGCACAGAATATCAGATGCTGGCCGGTGCGGGGGTCGCTTTGAAACTTTGCCAGGCTTTGAATCGATCAAATGCAGAACAGGGGCTGTGGATGGAGGGGCTGCAATTCGCTGCCTTGGGCACGGTAGCGGACCTGATGCGCCTGGAAGGTGAAAATCGCCGTATTGTTTCAGCGGGTCTGGCCCAAATCAGTAATGGCGGTGCGGCCGGCCTCGCAGCGATGCTGGCTCAAGCCAACATCAGTGCGGAGCAGCTCCGCGCCAAAAATTTAAGCTACAGCATTGCCCCGCGCATCAACGCCAGCGGGCGGATGGGTTCTGTGGAACCGGCTATGCTGCTGATGCTTAGCGATGAACCGGAGTTTTGCCGACTGCAGGCTCAGAAACTTGAAGAGATCAATCAGGAGCGCCGCCAGATTGAAGGCCGGATTTTTGCTGAGGCTCTACTATTTTTTCACAACCATCCGCAGTCTCTGCAGAGTAATATTTTGTTGGCCTACGGAGAGCAATGGCATGCCGGTGTACTGGGTATCGTGGCTGCTCGCTTGGTGAAGTATTTTCAGCGCCCTGTTATCGTTTTAACGAGAGATAACGGCCTTGGATACAAGGGCTCTGCGCGAAGTATAGGAAGTATAGACATACTATCGTACATACAAAAATGCAGCCCTTATTTGACTCATTTCGGTGGTCACAGTGCCGCGGCCGGTCTGGAACTGCCCGGCAGCGAGCTGGATTCGTTTCAAAATGCGCTGGCAGAGCTTTCCCAAGATTTGGACCTGAGCCTCCTGGATGAAAGCCAGGGATATACTTTGAAATTTTCTGATCTAAACTTGGATCTGCCGATGTTAGACAGCCTGGATGTGCTCGAACCTTTCGGCAAAGGAAACGAAGAGCCCTTCTTTCTTTTCGAAAAGGCCGTTGTGGGTGACGCGCGCGCGGTAGGGAAGGATAACACACATCTGCGCATCTCACTGCAGGCCAGCAATTCTTCCAACAGCGTCAACGGCATCGGTTTTGGTCTGGCCTATCACCTGCCCGGGCTCGCCCCCGGACTGGAAGTGAATGTGCTGGCGAAACTGCAGCGCAACCAGTATCGAGCCAGGGAAACGGTCGATCTGCTCATCCAGGACTTATCTGCTGCGGGTGAGCGATCTTCTGCCTCTGCGGTGGATTTGGCGGATGAAATCATGCGCCTCCAGGATCACTTTCCGACCTGGACGGCAGGGATGCTCAGTGCGCCTTTTGCGTTAGATAAAGAAGTATTGACCCCACAAGCTGAGAGCTTGAAGGAGGTTTATCTGAACCTGCTGGCCGCCGGAATCGAGACGGCTCCGCTCATTTTGGACCGCAGCGCGCTGGATCAGCTCTGCACCGCTGAGAGCGTCAAAGACTCTCGTTTACGTGCTTTTGTAGTGCGGGCTTGTCTGGATATCTACGAGGAGGCGGGGTTGCTGACCCGGCTGGAATGGGGACATGAGGGCATGAGTGCCGGCTTTCTCCGATGCTATAATTTACAAAAGAGTTCACATAAAGTAAATTTATATGATACGAAATCCTACCGTCGCTTAAGCAGCTGAAAACGAAAGGGAGTGTGGCCCATGCCTGTACCTAAATATGATGACCACTTGCCTTTTGCCAGAGAGGTCAATCAATCGATTGCCACGCTGTTGGCGCATTACAAGAGCTACTCGAACAGAGAAGACGTGGAGGCTTTTGAAGAAGCACTTACGTACGCGCTCGAAGCCCATAAAGGACAGCACCGTGCCAACGGAGAACCCTACATCATCCATCCCATGGCGGTAGCGGACATTCTGACGGAGCTGGAAGCCGATAGTGCGACACTGATCGCTGCGATGCTGCATGACACGGTAGAGGATACCGCGTCGACGACCGGAGAACTCAGTGAACGTTTTGGCCAAGACGTCGCGGACCTGGTCGACGGAGTGACCAAGCTCGAAAAAATGCAGTATTCCTCCAAGGAAGAACTCCAAGCCGAAAATTTCCGAAAAATGTTTCTGGCTATGGCCAAAGACATTCGCGTGGTCTGGATCAAACTCGCCGACCGCCTGCATAACATGCGCACCTTGAAACACTTGACGCCCGAAAAACAGGAACGCATCGCTCAGGAAACTCTCGACATATACGCACCCCTGGCCAACCGCCTGGGAATTTACAAGTGGAAATGGGAGCTGGAAGACCTTTGCCTCAGGTACATTGACCGAACCGCTTATTATGAGCTGGTCGGGGCCATTTCGCAGCGCCGCAACGAACGCGAAAACTATCTTGAACAAGTCATTGTGGAGCTGACCGAGGCTATCGAAAAGCTGGGCATCAAGTGCGAAATCGAAGGCCGCCCCAAGCATTTTTACAGCATCTATCGAAAGATGAAGCTGAAAGAAAAGAATCTTGACCAGATCTACGATCTTTTTGCCTGCCGCATCGTGGTCGATACGGTCGCCGATTGCTACGCCGTGCTGGGACTGGTCCATGAAAAATACCGACCCATCCCCGGCCGTTTCAAGGACTACATTGCCATGCCCAAACCGAACATGTACCAGTCGCTGCACACTACGGTGATTGGTCCTCA
>CAYNZF010000063.1:0-11886 GCA_964401615.1 uncultured Oscillospiraceae bacterium | reverse complement strand
GCTGTTTTCGATGACACGTGTCGGAGCAGTAGGTGTACTTTGATTACTCCACCATTCCCTGACCTCGATTTTATAGGTCCCTGTGCTGATGTTGTAGACTCTGTTGTACTGGGTGATTTTGTAATACGTCTTTCCGTCAACCACGGTCTTCTGAGAGGTATCGGTAATCTTGATTCTGCCATTAGTTCCTGTACCGGTATCCAACGAACTGATTGCCAGGCTGTAATCTGTCAAATTGGTGACTCTTATGGTACCGAAGCCATCCAGTGCGGAAATGGTACCGCAGCCTGTGCTGATGATGTGACCGAACAACTCAATGTAGCCACCGCGTACTGTGACATCGGCCAGCAAGATACGGTCGTTGACCGGATCGTAATAGAATTTTATGTCCGCCTTTTGAACCAGGAAATAATCAAGGTAGTTGTAGTTATGAGTCTGAGCGACTTGAACTTTATAGGCGGCAATCTTGGAATTGTAAGCATCACCCAGCTCGATGACCTGTTCGGCATGGCCGGCTTGGATCAGGCCGTTGATGTTTAAGTAGCGAGCCGCGATAAAGATGTTGGCTGCCCGCAGTTCACTACGCACGGGATCCTGTTTGCTGGGAGCACTCAGAATTCCATTGATCAAAGCGTTGATATTGGTTATTTCTGATGGTAAGTATCCGTTAAATGGCGGATTGTAGCCTGGGTATGAGCGCGCAATAAATTGAGCAGCCAATCTGGCTTTGGTATCGTTCTCACGGCCGCGGCTGACTATGCCCCACTGAATTCGAGTCTCACCGCCTACATTGTAGAAGGTATCAATGTAGCTTTGCACGAAGTTGCCACTGGCGTTTAAGGTCAGCGTACCAGTATTGATGTCTGCCTGACTGCTGATGCCGCCGGTCGAGTTGATGGTCACCGTACCCGGTTTGGCGACGGAACCGACATTGCGGATCGTGCCTTTCAGGGTGATGTCCGGTTTCCTGCCGGCTCCAACATAGGTGTTTCTGATCGTGATTGCCGGTGCCAGTGAAGTGGCGCTGGTCTCAATCGTGGTAAAGACTGCCACTGCGGTCTGGTTACCGTTGATCAGAGCATTGCTGGCGGCTGTTCCCGCGGCATTCATCTTGATCCCATTGAAGAAGAGGTTGCCACCTTCGGTTTCGGGAATCGTCAATCGGTTGATGACAAGGTAAGCCGGACTGGCGTTCAGAATCGTGATTTCTGCGTCGCCGGGGGCAAAGAGACGGCCGCTTCCTATAAAGGACTTGGATGCGACGTTGATGTTGGCCGATTGTGCCCAGATGTCATCGACAATGATCACGTCGACATAGACATCCATCTCAACGGTATAGCTGCCGTCATTGTTTAGTACGACGGTGAAGCCCTGCAGTTGCAATTCAGAGATGATAAATGCGATTTGAGCATTAAACGCGTTGCCCGCCTCTGTGCCGGCGTATTTCTGGCTGAGGATCTTGAGTCTGGCCAGTTCAGCCGTGAGGGTTGTCCCGAGCTGCTCAGTGGTCCGGGTAATGGTGACACCGTCTTCACTTTGCAAAGTCACAACTCCGTTAGCATCAATCGTCAAGTATTGCTTGTTACGGATACCGACCCAAATGGAGCCATCCACCCGTACGGTGGATTGGCTGACCATGTCAGTCTTTTCAACCCTGATTTCAGCGCCTACCAGATCTCGATAGAAGTCGTGACCCGTTCCAAGACCGACCAAGATGCGTATGCCTTCTTCAGTCAGTAAGTTGACGTCTTTGACGGAGCGGAGTTCCGCGCCTGTGTTGATTGTAATGTTGTTGGTCTGATTGAAGCTGGCATCCGCTTGCGGATTCGTAACGACTGGGAAAGCGGTGTTGTTACGAATGTAGGTCTGCGCGGTAAGTTTGAAGACGTTCACCTGGCCTGCACTGTTGCGTCCTGCCAGGAGATTAATTGCTCCCTCGGCGTAGAGAATCGCCGACGGTCCAACGGTAACCTGGTTGTTCGCTGTGACCAAAGACTTGGTCTCACCAAGTGCAGCGGCGGCTGCACCCCAGGTGCTGGAATAGACATCGGTCAAAATATCCGTAGTGGTTCGCGCGGACAGATTGATGTCACCTACGCTGGTCAAATGGACACCATTACCTAAAACGACTGAAGCATTCAGAGCTGTCGCGTTGATGATAGAGTCCGCTTTGCTGAGCGAGACAAAATCACCACTTTCCAGACGAGCTTTGTCACGCGCGTACACGTCATTTAAGGCTTGCAAGGTGAGCGTGCCCGGATCAAAGGGATCACCGATCAAGGTCAAATTCGCTTGAGCACCGACCACGATGCTGGTGTTGTGAATCAGGGTGGTCATGCTGCGGGCAGCCGCCAAACCGGCAATACCTCCGGAGGCTGCTCTGCTGTTGTTCGCGTCCCCTGCCAGCCAATCTTTAAGACTGCTGTTGCTTGCGTTGACGAGAATATCGTAAGCGCTAAGCAAGACATTCGCCGCGACATCGATCAAGACGGTTGCGTTGACCGTGTTATCGGCAAAAGCGCCGCTGCCGCCGGCCAGATGAGAACTGCTGCTGTCCACTTTGCTGTTGAAATCAGCCAGGTGTTGCGCATAGATTTCTATTGCATCCGCCAGGACAGAACTGCCCAAGCCAAGCTTAGTGGTCGTTGAACTGGTATTGGAAGTGACTGCATGCGCTACGTTTCCGGCTGCCAAACCATCCGCACCGGCCATCGCTTCCGCATAATTGCGGTTGTTTCCATAAGCAGTGATTTTGAAAAGACCTGCGATAATTTTGACTGAGTCACCCACTCCAGCTTCGGTTGTATCATTACTGTTAGCTATGACAGTATTGCTGCCTTTGGCAAAAAGTGCTCCTAGCATGTATGAATCACCAACCGCACTTTGTCGGGTGAAATTGAAGGCATTGACTTCAGCAATGGCCGCGACGTTGATACTGCTGCCCTGCCCTATCCAGGCCTTCACCGAACTTGTGCCGGTAATAGCAGCCTGTGTCGCAGCTATACCGACCAAGGTGCCCGCGCTGGCATGGGCTGCGGCTTGAGCCGTGTAGCCTGCTCCGTTAAGTGGAACGAGCTGCACCGCGTTTATCGCTAAGCAAGCTTCGCTGAGGTGGACGGTAAGTCGGGCTTGAGGCTCAGTTCCATTGATCATTAAGTCTGCCGTTTGCAGCGTGAGCCAACGACCGTCTGCTGAAATCGCTTTGATTTCGTATTCGCCGTCATTTTCCGTCGTGTTGGCCACCTGGATCAGCTGTCCGACTTTGAATCCGTCACCGGCCCAAGTACCGCTGCTCCTGTAGATTCGATCTACTGTAGGCGCTGTAATGGCTATTGCACCGTTCGTTGAAACTTCGTTGACAACTGCTGCAGCGTAAGTAAGATACAAGATCTTTCCATCTTCACTGATCGAACTGATTTGGAAGGTCAGATTGTTGGAAGCGGATGCCAAGACAGTAATGGTTTGGCCCGGTAAGAATCCATCCAGCAGCCAGCTGCCCAAATTGCGGCTGATTTCGTCCGGATCGTCACCCTTATCAGTAAACGTAAGCGCTAATCCACTCACCTGATCCAACTCAGCCTGGCTGAAGAATTTCAGCGAAGTACTGGTGACCTGGTTCGTCGTCGGGCTCAGGTTGATAATGCTGAGCACCGCGTCGCTGTCAACCGCCTGCGTGAGCAGGTCCTGGCTGGTAAGAATCAGGTAGCGGCCATCCGCCGAAATGGAGTCAATCAGGTATTCCCCGTCATTGGCTGTTGTATTGAACACACGTATCGTTTGTCCGGCGGCAAAACCGTCGGTCCGCCAGCTGCCACTGCTGCGGAGAATCCGGTCAGCGGTGTCTGCGGTAATAACAATCGCACTGCTCGTGCTCGTTTCAGCGGTCAGGATTGTACCCGGGAAGAATCTGAGTGTTTTCCCATCACTGCTGATTTCAAAAACACCGTACTCTCCGTTGTTAGAGGCTGAGCCACTGATGGTGATCACCTGTTCCGGTGCGAAACCATCCGTCAGCCAGCTGCCGGTCGTACGCCTGATCTGTGGAGTGTCGGATGAAACCGCCACCGCTGTAAAGATGCTCGGATCAGCGATGCTGCCCGCCAAGGTCAAGTCCGCGAGCACCAATTCTGTCGCGCTGATCGAAGCGACGGTATAAAGGTAGAAACGTGTTTGTCCGGGCAAACCGGCGACGTAGATGCGGTCCCCGATTCGGAATCCGTCCGTCGTCCAGCTGCCG
Source organism: uncultured Oscillospiraceae bacterium (assembly GCA_964401615.1). GTDB lineage: Bacteria > Bacillota > Clostridia > Saccharofermentanales > Fastidiosipilaceae > JAXGQD01. The sequence goes on along the minus strand of CAYNZF010000063.1, from coordinate 7,649 downwards.
GTGGCGCGGGTTATTTTATCACCATTGACTGCATCTGCTGTGAAAGTCAGGGCTGTGCTATCGGCTACGACGCCGCTGTTACTGATGAACTGCAGCGAGCTGGAGCCTGAGTAAATCGCGGCACTGCTGAATGTTAAAGTCGGATTGTTGGCCAGGAGCTGAGCTCCGGCCACGACCACGCTGTTGTCGCCTATATAGGTTTCGATAATCGGTGTCACGGTCACTCCCGCATCGGACAGTCCGGCCTTAAAGAGGCTGACGGCATGACCGTTGACTACGGCCTGCGCTTCCGGTGTCAGGATGGCGGAAATTTCAATGTCTTTCATGGTGATTATATTTGAATTAGCATCTGTATAGGCCTTGACAGACGAGGTGATGTTGACCCGGGCGAAGTTGCCCGAAATGTCAACGGCTCCTCCGCTGCTGGCATTGGCGGTGGCGGTGGCTTTGTCTCCGGATTCAGCGTGGATAAGCAGGCTGCCGGATCTGATCAAGCTGCTGCCGGTAATGTAGGCGTTGGTCTGCCCATTACTGTTAGCCGTGGAGAAGACCGCCCCTATGCCGACCAGACTCACGGAGGCTACATCGATTATAGCGTCGGCAAACGATGCCACCAGGCTCTTCACTTGCAAGTGACCTGCGACACTCATATTGGCGTCTTCGATGTAAGACGTCGATTGCGTGATTGTCTCAGCAGTCGCGGTGTTGGCGCTGACAGACACGAACGATACATCCAAACCTCCATTACAGCCGACCGAGGCGTTGGCCTTACCGGTCGGTGTGGCTGAAGCTTCACTGCGGTTGAGCAGCGCGGTCATGAGGACATCGCGGCCCGCAATGACCGCGCTGTCTTTGATATAAGCCGATTGGATGGCTGCCAGTTTGGCATAAGCCACGTTGGCGACGATTTGTGCCGCGTTGACACTGATTGTTGCGCCGGGGATACGCGCGACCGCGTTGACTGTCCCAAGCAAGTTGATTTTCAAGTCCTGGTTGACACGGATCTCACCTGTGCCAAAGATACTTGCCTCTGCATTTGTCCCCACATTGGCCACAGCAAAATTGGTGGTCACCGTGAGCAGGCTGAGGCTTATTCCACCCGTACCGCCTGCAGGCTGAACACCCACAGCATCCGCTCTCGCGGTATAGTTGTTATTGATCGTAATGTTGGCCGCTCTGACCACGACTCCACTTGTATCAATGGTCGCAATAAACAGCCCATCCGCATCCGCGTAGAGATTGGTCAAACCGATCCCGGCAAAAGATATGCTGACATCAGGAGGGCTCACCGCTGCTCTCGCAAAGGAGGTGCCGCTTGCGTCCACAGTCAGGAGTCCACTGGCCATAATTCTTGCCTTACTCAATTTAGCCGTATTGTCCGCATCTGCTAAAGCGGTGGCGACGTTGGCCTTAATATCGATCAGACCGATGCTGGCTGAACCACTGTTACCACCCAGGGTGGCGCTGGCGCCTTCAGTCAGGCCTTGATTGAGCAATGATTGAACGGTCAGCGCATACACCGAAGTGATGGTGGCATCTGAAATGGAGGCTTCTTGCTGTGCATCGAGGAGAGCAGTCGCGAAACTGGCCGCGACGCTCACCACATTCACACAAAGCACAGCCGTGATAATCGTTGCTTTGGCTCTGGCATCGCCCTCAGCTTTGACCAGAATATTTTGACTGACTCCCAAGCTGCCTGTACCGCTGATCAGAGCTTTATTTGTCGCGGTTAGAACAGCAGTGGCGGTGTTGAGTTTGAAATTGTACTTGGAAGTGTCAATACCTCCACTATCTGACCCACCGGCGGACGGTGTAACCGTCGACTCAGCGAGCATGATGCTATGAGTAAGCACATTGAGTGAACCGGCGTAAGACAGTGTCCCAGCAGTCAAAACGAGCTGCGAGCTAAAGAGACTCTGTGCATAGGCGAATCCCACGGCCACAGTGGCGGTGAAATAGCTGGGGCCGGTAATGTTGCGAATATTCGTATCAACCTTGGAGCTCCCTTGGCTGAGCAGATTCACTCGTCCACTTACCTCAAACTTACCAACTGACAGAAGGGTTTTATTCTCCGAGCGTCCATAAGCGGCTGCAATCAAAGCGGTAACGGTAATCAGCCCGCCCGAACCGGTTTCAATCGTCGCGGCACACGCGATTTCGTTGTCGTCATTCAAATAGGCTTCTATGTTCATTGAATCCGCTGCGAGGCGACCGCTGCCCTCTACAGACGCAAGCTGTTGACTGCGCAGGATAGCAATGGCAAAAGACGCCAAAATGCTGAGACCACCGACATTGACTCCGGTAACCGTCGCGGCAGTCGTGACATTACTATGAGCCAAGACGTTTAAGGCACCCGTCACAGACAGCGAAGGGGTCGCATCTGCAGGGCTGCCGGCCACAATGATCGTGGCCTTGTTGATGGACATCTGATCCGCAATGGCCACATTCAAACCTACGGCAATTAACCCGGCGTTGCCGGAGATTGCTTTGGCTTCCGCCTTCATGCTGTTGATGTCGTCGCTTCGGCCTGCGTAAACCGAAATGTCACCGCTCGCCTTGACTGTGGCTCCGGTCGTATCAATCAGAGCTTGATTGTCTGAACGTAGCTGGACATAGGAAACGTTGATGCCCACTGCAACCGATCCGACCGCCAGAGACGCGGCCAACGCTTTCGCTTCCGCATTTTGATAAGCGTCGACGGTGATGTTGCCGGCTTCAATGTTGGCGCCGTTGATGGCTGCCTTGGCGATTGAACGGTCGAAGACCAGAAGGATCATGCCGTTCATGCCGCAGGCACCAATCGCAAAGGCCGTGATGGTGACCTTGGCGTGATCGGTCAGATCATTGGTGACCGAAAGGTTGCGAACATCAATCAGACCTGTAGCACGATTCGACCCGTTAAGACTGGCTGCGTTGGCGAGTGCCGCGTAGCCTGTTGAGCTTGCGCCCGGTGTCGCACCTATATATGTGAGGACTGTGGGCTGTAAAATCACGAGGGCGGCCGAAAGGTTCATCGCGGTACTGCCAAAGGCGGCGCTGATGATTATTGCTCTGGCCCTGACATCCGCCACGCTTTCCAGCGTCACATCCGTCGTGTTTTCAAGCACATCGTCCGTTTCGATTTCGATGCCTGTGATCGTGACACCCTGACCAATGAAGCTGTCTGAGCGCAGACGGTTGACGACCAGAGCGACTGCCCCGTTACCCGCTACACCGCCTCCAGCCGCAGCTGTCGCTACAGCAAGGGCACTGATCGTGATATCAGAGCGTACATTGACCGATCCGGTTCCGCTAACATTTGCATTAGCACCGATGGAGGATTCTATATGGCTGTTGACCAGTACCAGCGCGAAAGAAGCGCCGATCGCGACACCGCCGCCTGTGGCGGTCAGAGTGGTGGCCATGATACCGGGATAATTGCTGATGGCTTTGACTGTAAGGCTATTGGCCTTTGTTATTGTGCCATTCATGCGTGCAAAGATATTGGAACTGAATGTGACTGAGGCGACCGCTGCAGAAACACCGGCAATTGCGCCGCCGCCGGTAAAGGACAAGGCACGGATGGTCAGGCTGCTGAGCGAATCGGGATCCTGCTCCAGGCTTCCCTCGAGATTTTCGTTCATTGCAGTGCGGTCAGCGGCAAAAGGTACGGAGACAGAGCCGGCCCAAGCCTGAACCAGAATATCACCGTCCGCGCTCAGGCTGGCACCACTGTCAACCTGGGCAATCACATTGGAATAAAGCACCGTGACCGCTACACCCGCACCAACCGCAGCATATAAACCAAGGGAGAAGGTGCCTGTGAATAATTCAGCCGTCAAATTGTCTATGGCTTCAATGGTGATATTCGTCTTAGAAGTCAATACCGATCCGGAGCCGACCAATGCGCTGGTGCTGTCCTTGGGAACTCCGAGCGGCTGTGCGTTGAATTGCTGGCTGGCACTGAGATAATCACTGTTGGTGGATTCATCCGGATCCAGATCTGTGGGTGCCGGATCATCTTCCGTTCCCCTGTAGCCGCCGGCACCGTCAAAGCTGTCACTGCTGCCGATTTGTGTGCCGGACTGCTTTGTTCCGTCGCCGCTGAGTTTAGTGCCCAGCGTGCTGTCTTTGTGCGAAGCAGCCTTGGAATCGGCCGAGCCAAAGATGAGGACCATGAAACTGCTGGGGTTAAAGCCTTTGCTGAGTTCATCAGCTGAATCTTGCGTCAGTTTTCCGCCTACGATGACGACCATCAGCGTCACTCCGACGCCGACTTGTCCACCACCTGCAGTCATTGCGTAAGTCCTCACATCACGATTGGATTGTGCCATGACCGTTATGCCTGTCGTTTCTCCTGCAACTATGGCTGTTCCGGTGGTGTTGATGATGTTGTTGGTTCCGATATAGGCCGAGACGGTATTCCCGGAATAGCTGACAATCGCAGTCACCCCAACGCCTGCAGTGCCGCTGACGGCCAAGGTGCCGGCGATTCCTAGCAGACTGTAGCTGTCTTCGGCCAGGACATCGAGTTTTTGGGCGGTAATTTGGACCAGGTCCTCTGTAAACGCTTTGGTGACCACTTCTGTTACAACGACAATCACTGTACCTGAGACGGATGCGACACCGCTGATTGAAACACCGACACCGGTAACTTCCAGCAGTTCCTGCGAGTAAGCGCTTAGGGTCACTTTGCCAAAGGTAGTAAACACGGTGTTGATTTTAGTGCCTGCCGCAGCCGACGCGCGGGTCGTTCCGCTGTAGAAAGTCACTACGCCTGCACCACCAACCGCTGCCGTCCCGCCACCCATCTCGGATATGGCGATGTTAATGAGCTCACTCTCACTGTCTGCGCTGACCAGAGTATCCAGTCGGGCGTCCAGTGTTCCGCTGACTCGGGCAAAGGTCTCGTTTTTAAAGATCATGACGTTGCCGCCCACGCCAATAGCTGCCGTACCTGCTATCGCGTAGGAAACCGACAACATGACCAGAATGTCTGAAGCATCGGCGGTGACTTGAATGTAACCCATTGATTTGACAAGGCCCGTATTGGCCGGACTTGTATCCGTCGACTCACGTTCATCACCAATTGAGGCGACCACGTCCTTATCAAAGACCAGAATTATCGCGGTGACTCCTACGCCAACGGTTCCGCCTGCGGAAAGTGCTCCCGCGCAGTTCCATAGGTGTGAGACATCTTCTGCCTCAACCAAGACACCACTGTCCGAATCACTGCTTGTGTCCGTTTCCGGGTCACCTGCAGTCAGCTCGGAGCGGTCGCCCACGATCGCTTTGGTTTTATTACTGACGATCAAGGTTTGGACGACTCCGGAAATTGCAGCCGTACCGGCCGCAGCACCGCTGATGGCGGCTAATACATAGGTTTCGGAGGCAAAAGCACTAATGATGATGCCCCTGCGCTTGTCTTTGTTATTGGGTCTGCGGATCCCGGTATCAAACGGTAATGCCGCTGTGGCAGTGAGAATGGAGCCCGGCCCGGTTTGAGCGGTCACTTCATTGCTCAGTACTGCGGTCACGAGCGTCGCACCGACTCCGGCTGTGCCGCCGATAGCGACACTTCCGGCTCCGTTGAAAAATTCTGTTTCCTGGCTGGCGATAAGACCGATCGATCCTTCAGCCTCGATTTGCGTTGCGTCACCGGTTTCTGCAGTCACCCTGCTCGAACCGATCACAACGACCATGACGCCTGAAATCGCAGCCGTTCCGGCCGCGCTTCCGGCAGCGGACACCAGGCAGATCCAGTCAGTGGCAAGCGACTGGATGAGGACATTTCCACCGGCCTTGAGCACTGCGTTCAATCCTGACGCGGCTTTGAGATCTCGGTTGAAAATGAAGATGTTGATCGTTGCGCCGACTGCGACCGTGCCGGGTGTTCCGGCCACTGAGGCAAGTACGGCGAGCAGGGAGACATCCGAAGCAGCGAGTACACTGATATCACCTGAGGCGGTCAGTTTGGCCCGGTCTCCAAGCAAAGCTTCTGTGTTCGATCTGGCAATTAGTATAGATACGGTACCGGCGACCGCTGCGGTGCCTGAAGCACCGGAGGCAGAGGCCAAAACGGCCAGCAGATTCGCCAGGTTGCTGCTGTCAACTAGAATGAAGCCACCTGTAGTGGTAATTTCAGCATCTGCACAGACTTCTGCCTGCGTTGCACTGCTGTCGATAATGACGGCCAAGGTGCCGCCTGCAGCGGTTTGTCCACCACTGACCGAGAGAGCCACCAACAGCAAGTCGGAGTCGTTCAGTGCTTTAATGCTCACGTCACCGGACGCATTGATCATCGCATGGCCCAGCACTTCCGCCGTAACGGAATTGCTGTTCAAAATTACGTTGATCGATCCACCGATGCCTGTACCGGTCGGAGTGACCGCGGCGGCGACCGTAAAGACTTGCGCATTAGTATCGGCGGAAGCATCTGCCGTGATGTTGTGGGCGGCTGCAATGCTGCCCAGCTGGACCAGAACCTCTTCATCATCGAGCAAGAACCCGGTCGTCAGACCGACACCGGCTTTGGCATTGCTGACAGACAAAGTGCCGGCGATGATGCGGGCATTGGTTTTGCTCGACGCGACAGCAGCAAGATTTCCGCTCAGGTCAATGACAGCTCCGCTGCCGATCAGCGTTTTGATCGTGTTATAGGCAAAAATCATGGCGACGGAACCGGCCAGTGCGACCGTGGTTCCGGTACCGGTATTGATGGTGCCTGCAATTGCCTCAACGTAATAATTGGCTGAGGACAGGAAATTCAAGAAATCAAGATTGGCGAGCAGGTCTTCCGTGCTCAGATTAATGTCAAGCGTGAAACTCTGGCTTTCAGAGGTTTCTGTTTCAGGATTCTCTTCATGCTGATCCAAACTCAGCGGGTCACTGCCAGCCGGCAGCAGACTGTCAAGTCCACGCGCCGGTACGTAATCCGCCGCGGTCACTTCCAGTTTTGCCGCCTTCATTGATAAGGACACCGCTGTAACAGAGGCGTTGTCGCCGATAAGTGCATGAACTTGATTATGAGCGTAAATCAAGGCAAAACTGGCGCCTGCGCTGATCTTGGCTCCACTTGAATACGTCAGAGCGCCCGCGCGTACGGCGAACTTGCTCTTGTCAGTGGCGTCGAGCGAAACCGCTCCGCCCCGAACGACCGCGCTGGCTGCAATATCTGCGCCGGTCTCGGTTATTGAAACCAACACAGCCACCGCTCCGGCTGCACCGACTGTGGCATTGCCTGAGACACTGCCTGCCAGAGCTTGTGCGCCCAGGAGACCTCTGTAAATTCCATCCAGGTTCTGCGTCAAATCAGCTTTGACAGCAATCGAACCATCATCCGCTGTTGTAAGCGCATCGCCGGTGGCTGTAATCGTACCGACCAGTGTCGCGAATGCTTTACTACTGTTGACCATGACGGCCACGCCGAGGCCGATGCTGGCCCCGCCCGTGCTTGTTCCGCCGGGCATGGTCGCTGCAATACCACTGCCGAGTGTGCGGTAATTGCCGGCGTGATCGGCCAGCACCGCGATGTTTTTCGCAGTCAAGATTCCGCTGATATTGACGAGGGCTTGATGCTTGCTGATGTTGACTGCGACCGCGGCCGCAATTTGAATACTTGTCTTGGATTGGGTATTTTTTCCGGGAATTGCGGGAGGAGTCGTTTCCAG
>CAYNZF010000062.1:0-11934 GCA_964401615.1 uncultured Oscillospiraceae bacterium | reverse complement strand
ATGATATTGAACTGATCTAGAGAATTCGCTTTGAGATCAAAGAGTGCATCAAAATACAAAGTGATACTCTCAATAGAAGCAAGATCTGCTACTTTATTCATGACCTCTTCTGCAACTTCTCCTGGCAACTTTATTTCGTCTCTCATCTTTGAAGAATACTTGTCTTCTGAGTGAAATATTAATACCTTGCTTTCTTCTGGAGAATGTTTACCTTCACGATTGCAGCGTCCGGCTACTTGTATAATTGAATCAAGACCATTTAGTTGTCTCATTGCTAAAGGAAAATCCAGGTCCACTCCTGCTTCAATCAGACTTGTTGAAATCACTCGACAGGGCAGTCCTTGCTTTAAGCATTCTCTAATCTCATTTATTACTATGTTTCGATGTTTTGCATGCATGTTTGTTGAAAGGTGATATGTACCTTCGTATTTTATTAATTTAAATAAATTTTGTGCTTGAACCTTTGTGTTCACTACACAGAGGACTTGTTTATTCATACTAATTATATTGACTAAATCAATGTCCGATTGAACGCCAATCCGTTCAAAATTGACACGTTTGAAAAAATTGTATAAGCCGACAGCATCTCTTACAATTTCCTTAATTGTCACGCATTCGGGGAAAAATCTCCCGAACGAAGGTTGCGTTGCAGTGCACAAAACAGCCGAACAACGATAATTCGTGACCAATTCGGTAATTGTGTTAATGCTCGGTTTCAATAATTTTAGAGGTAACACTTGCGCTTCATCAAAAATCAAGACTGAATTTGCCACATTGTGTAACTTGCGGCATTTCGAGGTGCGACTTGCAAAAAATGACTCAAAAAACTGAACATTTGTTGTAACAACGATAGGTGCATCCCAATTTTCACTTGCCAGTCTTTTAGAATTCATGTCTTCATTTTCGTCATTGTATTCTACACGCGAATGATGTGCCAAGACATTTTCTGGTCCAAAAATTTCGAAGAAAATTTCAACCGTTTGGTCGATGATACTCGTATACGGAATCACATAAATAACTCTCTTTTGCCCGTTTTTTAACGCATGCCGCATCGCAAAAACCATGGATGATATGGTTTTTCCGCCTCCGGTCGGAACGGTCAGACTAAACAAACCTGATGGTTGATCAGCGGATGATTCGCAATCGAGGCGAATTTCTTGCCTTTTGTTGTTAATATCACCATCGAGGTTAGCAAACTTTTTCGCTATGTAGTTTGTGAGTAAATTGTCTAAAATTTTCAATGTGCATGATGCGGGGCGTTTAATCGCACCATTCGACATGAATCTTTCTGTATCAAGAAAATCAGCATCCACCAAGCATGAAAAAATCATTCTTAAGAAGAATGCAATTGAAAAGCCTCTGTGAATTGGATTGATTGAGGGATTCGGTACACTGCGCCATTCAGGTAACTTTATGCAATCAACAAAATCATTGTAGTAATTGCCACGTTCTTTTTCTCGGTTGTATTTTGTCACTAATGTAGCTGCTTCCCCATCGAGATCTTGAGTTCTGCCACCATTGGGTAGCCCACCATGATGGCCTGATATGCAGTAGGTCAAAAGACAGACGAAAGGATATTTAGATGCTTCATCCAGTAAAAATCCAGCTCCCCCTGATGAATGTTCTACTTTTGGTCCATCACCATGACTGTAGAGTCGGTGCTGCATGGCATCTTGTACCTTACCAAGATCATGTAATAGTCCACATATGTTAGCCCAAATTGAAGCATTACCGCTTGTATCAAATTCTTTGGCAAATTCAGATGCCATTAACGCAACATCTTTGAGATGTGACTCAAGTAGTTGCTCTCGGTTGTCTTCAGAAAAATGTGCAATCAACATGCATCCACTCCCATTAGCTACGAACTTAGCATTAGTTATAACATACTTTCAAGCTCATAGTATTGTAATATTGTCGAATAATGTATGATTATTTATCTTAATAAATGTGATTATTGTAGATTATTCTTCTTGTGAACTTACAATGAAATTTCATCTTCAGATGCCCCACCCCACCCCACATCAAAAAAGCAGCACCCCCCGGAGGGAGCACTGCTTATACATTCAAATCAATTCATTAACCACGGCTCAACTTTGCACTACAACAGGGCCACCGAGCTCGATCCAACCCCTACCAATCACCCTGCACTTCGACGATGCCGCCGAGCTTGCTGAAATCGTCCAGAAAGTGAGGGTAGGACTTTTTGACACAGTCGATGTCGTCGATCAGCAGCCCGCCTACAGTGTGGGCAGCTGCGATGCAGAGGCACATCATCATGCGGTGGTCGTGGTAGGTTTTGACTTTGCCCTGCTTAAACCACAGGGGGAGGCGCTCGCCGTCCGGCATGTTGACATAACCGCCCAGGGGTTTTTTCAGCCCTTTGACCAGGATGAAATCGATGCCTTCTTCAACTTCCACGCCCAGTTCTTGGAGCATTTCAGCGGTGGCCATGAGACGGTCGCACTCCTTTAAGCGCAGGCGGCCCGCGTTACGCAGGATGTGCGTGCCCGGGATGATGGCGCTGGCCAGGGCCAGAGCAGGGACGATGTCGGGAAACTGCGAGACATCGCATTCCTGGACGATGTAGGAAGGGTTGGGGCGTTTTTGCATGAGGCAGAGGTCGCCCAGTAAATATCTGAAGACCGCGTCGCCTTGTTTGGTTGATGTGCTCAAGCCCTGGACGTCGATGTCCGCGCCGAGGAAATTCGCGAGATGAAAGAAGGCGGCCTGGCTGGTGTCGGCTTCGACCGGGGGCAGGTATTCGGGCAGTTTATAGCGCTGTCCGCCCTTGATCGCGTAGCTGCCGAAGGGTCCGATGGTTTCTCTGTATTCAATCTCGACGCCGAACAAGCGCTGTTCCGCGATCGTCAGTTTGACATAGGGTACGGATTCCAGGGCTGTTTCGAGGGTGATGAGACTGTCTTCTTCCACGCAGGGTAAGGCGAGCAGGAGGCCGGTCAAATACTGGGAACTGATGTGCCCCGGCAGCGAAAATTCACCGCCATGCAGTTCACCGCTGACACTTAGAGGCAGAAAGAGGCCCTCTTCCGCGTTCGCGTAGCTCAGCTCCATGCCGTGGCCCTGCAGCGCCGTTTGGTATTCGGCGAGAGGACGCAGCGGGAGTCGGCCTTTGCCCGTGAAAATTTTTTTCGTAGCGCTCAAACCCACCACGGGAATGGCAAAACGCAGTGTGGAGCCGGACTCGTTGCAGTCAAGCTCGGTCTGCCCCGCGAGCATCGCCTCCAAAACCGCGCAGCTGGCCAGAATGTCGTCGGAAGCCTCTTCGGGACGTGTGCGCACATCCGAGATGGCCTCTTCGAAGGCATTCAGCGCCTCTGCGGCTCCATCCAGAGCTGCGAGATAAAGGCAAAACAAGCGTCTGTGCGCCAGACTCTTGGAAAGTGGCGGGTACACTTTTCCTTGCAGGTAACTTGGCTTAACATACGCGCTGCGGCGATTTTCTGTGCTCAATCCCAAATCTCCTCCAACAAGTTCTGCAGGGTCTCGAGCGCGATGGGGTAGGTCACGGCTTCACCGATGTCTTTCAAGAGAATCAGGTGCAGTTTGTCCCCGATGCGTTTCTTGTCTGCTTTCATGGCGTGCATGATTTCTTCTGCTGTGGTGCCGTCAAAATGAGTAGGTAATTGGTAGGCTGCGAGGAGTTGTTTGACTCGTTCGGCTGTGCCCGCGGGTGTGATGCCCAGACGTTCACCGATCTGGCAGGCCGCGACCTGGCCGATGGCGACGGCCTCGCCGTGTTTCAAGATTTGGTATTGCGTGATTTTTTCCAGGGCATGTCCGACTGAGTGGCCGAAGTTGAGGTGCATGCGCTCGCCGGTGTCTTTTTCGTCATTTTTGACGACTTTGACTTTGATGTCGACGCAGCAGTTGACGGCCCATTCCAGGTCCAGGGACTTGCTTTCCATGCGTTCGAAAAGTTGACGGTCACGGATGCAGCCGTATTTGATGATTTCTGAGATCCCATTGTTCAGCTCCGCGCGCGGCAGGGTCTGCAGCACTTTCGGATCGATCAGCACGGCGTGCGGCTGATAAAAGGCACCAACCATGTTTTTTCCGAAAGGCATATCAATAGCGGTTTTTCCGCCGATCGCCGAGTCGACCTGCGACATGAGCGTCGTAGGCACCTGGATCAGGCGGATGCCCCGCAGATAAGTCGCCGCGGCGAAACCCACCATGTCACCGACCACGCCTCCGCCGAGCGCTAAAACAACGTCGCTGCGGGTGATGTCGGCCATGAACAGGGCGTTATATATTTTATTGAGGCTCTGCATGTTTTTATGCTCTTCGCCGGCCTCGAGTTCGCAGGACGCGGTCTTCAACCCCGCGGCGTAAAGGCTTTTCAGCACACGGCTCAAGTAGAGCGGTGCCACGTTCGTGTCCGTGATAACCATGGCTTTTTTAGCACCACCGGTGGCCGCGACCTTCTCCCCGATTTGATCCAGCAAGCCGCTTCTGATCGTGATGGGGTAGTCTTTTGAACTGGTTCTTGCGATAATTTCTGCCATGTTTGTACTTCTTCCTTTTGCAAAATGCGTTATTTTAGATCGTCTTGATTTGAGCTTGAGTGCTTCGCTCCATCATACACCTGGGAAACGTTTTCAGTAAAATTTGATCAAACTGCGGCGTTCGACGTCCGAAAAATTGGTCCCTTCGCGAATTTTTAGGGAATTTGCTTACATATTATAATTAGGCAAAACAATGGTCCGAGCCGCGCGTTAAGTTTTCTTGAGCGGCCAACTGATGCTCTGCTCTCTGTTGAGCGGTCAAATGCTTCTGTCCACTGCTTCCGCCACCTTGCGCAGCTTGGGCATCAGCTCACTGAAGGCCGCAGGGGTGAGCGACTGGGGACCGTCGGAGAGGGCGTTCGCCGGATCGTTGTGCACTTCGATGATAAGGCCGTCACAGCCCGCCGCGATGGCTGCTTTGGACAGCGACTCGACCAGCCAGGACTTACCGCCCGCGTGACTGGGATCGACGAAAACCGGCAGGTGCGACAAACGCTTCAGCACCGGGATCGCGCTCACATCCAGGGTGTTGCGGGTCGCGGTCTCGAAAGTACGGATGCCGCGCTCACATAAGATGACCTGTTCATTGCCCCCCGCCATGATGTACTCCGCTGACATCAGCAGTTCTTCGATCGAATTGGCAAAACCGCGCTTCAACAAAATCGGCTTCCTCGTATAGCCCAGCTGCTTGAGCAGTTCGAAGTTTTGCATATTTCTTGTGCCGACCTGAATGATGTCGACAAATTGCTCGAACATTTCGATCTGCGAGGCGTTGGTGATTTCCGAAACGATTGGCAGATCGGAAGTCTCGCGGGCTTTGGACATGTAGATCAAGCCTTCGGCCTTGAGGCCCTGAAAGGCGTAGGGTGAGGTCCGCGGCTTAAACGCGCCCCCGCGCAGGAAGTGCGCACCGCTCTCCTTGACCGCTTGGGCGACGATGCCGATCTGCTCTTCGCTTTCCACGGAACAAGGTCCGGCGATCACCTGGATCTGATTCCCGCCGATCAGCTGTCCGTTGATCTCAAAAACACTGTCGGCCGGATGAAACTTGCGGTTCGCCTTTTTGTAAGGCTCTTGCACCTTCATGACCTTTTCGACGATCTCGCGCTGCGACACCGCGTCGATGTCAATCGCCGAGGTATCACCCACCAGACCGATGACGGCAACTTCCGCGCCCACGATCGGGCTGGTCTGCACGCCGAAAGTCTTGAGCCAATGCTCCATTTCCTCGATCTGCGCCGGGCTGGTGCCCCGCTTTAATACAATGATCATATCTGTCTTCCTTAATGGCTCTTTACAGCCAGGCGAGTCCGTCCAACAGCTGCTGCAAGCGCTCTGCCGGCGGGAGTTCAGCGTTGAGGGTCAAATCCGCCGCGGCCTCATATCGTGCTTTTCTTTGATTATACAGTTCTATACTCTTCCGGGCAAAACCAAGCCCCGCCTCGCCTGCCAGCAACGGCCGTCCCGGCGCGCCCGCCCCGATCCGCTCCAGGGCGGTCTCCAGGCTCACTTTCAGGTAAATCACTTGCGCTCCGGCCGCGTGAATGCGTGCTTCAGCCCCATCCTGCACCACTGTGCCTCCACCGGTGGCCAGCAGAAGCGATTTTTCTCCGCGTTTTTCTGTGAGGATTTGTTCGAGCAGTCTTGCTTCCACCGCCCTGAATCCGGCTTCACCTTCGGTCGCGAAGATTTCCGGAATGGAGCGGCCGGCGTGCTTTACGATGGCTTCGTCCAGGTCGAGCGTGTCGATGGCCGCACCAAGGCGGATTCTCACCGCTTGCAGGAGGGTCGTTTTGCCTGAGCCCATAAAGCCGCTGAGCACGAGTTTCAAGGGGTATTTCTTTCTTAGGGTCTGCGCGAGTTCTGCGCAGATGCGGTCTGCTGCGGCCTCCGCCTTGGAAAAATCCGCTTGCGGCTGCCAGATTTTTCTGGCCTCCAGGCCCTGCCAAAACAGCATGAGCAGGCCGTTGGCCGTTGCCAAACCGTGGGATTTGGCCATGAGCAGCAGTCGGGTCGCGGCGGGATTGTAGATCGTGTCAAACACATAGGGCTTCGTGCGTGTGAACAGTTTTCTCAGCAGTTCGTCAGGCAGCGGTAAGTCTCCGCAGCGGGGCCACATGCCTGAAGGTGTCGCTTGCAAAAGCAGTTCGCAGCGCAAGTCCGCCTGCTCCAGTTCGTCATAGGACAGGGCTTTGATTGTAGTGTTTTGCCCGCTGCCCCAGCCCTTTTCTCTTAGTTTTTCGGCGAAACCTTGGGCCTTGTACCTATTTCTGCCGGTAATCAGGAGCTGCGCGCAGCCTCTTTCCAAAACCACAGCGGCCAGGGCTTCCGCGACTCCGCCGTATCCGATGAGCAGCACGGTTTGTCCCTTGCACGGGGGCAGCACGCGCCGCAAGCCCATGATGTCCGTATTGCAGCCCCGGCCCTGATAAACGGTGTTGACCGCGCCCAGCCGCCCGGCCTCTTCCGTGACCGACTCAAGCAGGGGTAAAATCGCCTGTTTATGGGGCACGGTGACGTTGTAACCGTCATACGCGCGGGGCAGCGCGTTCGCCAGATCAGCAGGCCAAATGTCACACAAGTCATAGCGGCAAGGCTGCTCCGACGCCTGCGAAATCAGCTGATGCAGCTGTGGTGAGAGGCTGTGCTCCACCGGGTGGCCAATCAGGCCAAAGCAGGGACTATCCGCATGAGTCATTCTGTTTTATACCCGTCCTCGGCCAGAATCTGAGCGGCGCGGTCGCGCTGCAGACCATCGGCCAAATACAGCCGCAGCACACCCCCCTCGTATTGGCGGGCGTCCTGTAAGCTGATGTTTTTGATGTTGATGTTCTTTTCGCCCAATATGCGGGTGATGTGGGCCAGTTCGCCGGGCTGGTCCTTCACGTCCACCACCAGCAGGGCCGGTGCGGATAAGGCGCCGCCTGCTTCCGGCAGGGCGTCGCGATTTGTTTTGCCCAATGTGAAAAATTCTTTAAGCGCTGCGGGCTCATCGGAGAGCAAGTCTTGTTTGAAGGCCTTGAGGTCGGCCACCAGTCCGTCAATGCACTCGGCCAGGGCCTGTTTATTGGAGTGGGTGATGCCGGTCCACAGCTCCGGATCGCCTGACGCGATGCGGGTGATGTCTTTAAAGCCACCGGCAGCCAGTCTTTTCATGATCGGGTCACCGGCCAGGGCCAGCTGCCTCACCAGGGAGGCGGCCACTACATGAGGCAGGTGCGAAATGGCCGCTACGGCGCGATCGTGGTGTTCGGCTGTCATTTCCAGAGGTACGGCACCGACGGCCTTGGCCAGGCGCACGAGTAAATATAAATCTTCGAAAAACTGCAGCGATTCATCCTCATCCGGCGCGCACAAAACCCAGGGCGCGTTCTCAAAAAGATGTGAGCTGCCCACTGCGTAGCCCTGGCGTTCTGAACCGGCCATCGGATGGCCTCCGATGAAGCGCAGGCCTCGGGTCGCGTCCATGACCGGCTGTTTCACACTGCCTACATCTGTCAACAATGCCTCGGTATGCTGCGTGATGGCATGACTGTATGCCTGCAAATGGGTAATGGGTAAGCCCAGATAGAGCACATCCAGCGATTTTAACGCCAGTATCACCGCGGGACTGAAATCCTGCGCGCTGTTAACGACAAAGCCCCGGTCTGCCACACCTTCGGCCAGCGCCAGCTGCACGGCCTGCTCCGTGCGATTGAACACCGTCAATTGCTCCAGCTCAAGCTCCTGCTCGGCCAGGCCCTCCGGACGGCGACGCAAAGCTTTAGCCAGCGAGCCGCCCATCAGGCCCAGGCCCCAGATACCGATTTTCAGCTTCGTCATCGGTCTCTTCCTAAACGTTGTAACTGCGGCCTAAAAGCTTGGCCATGGCCGCCACTTTTTCGGCCAGCGCAGCGAACACTTCCGGTTTTAACTGCTGAGCCGCGTCTGACATGGCGCAGGAGGGATCCGGATGCACTTCGATGATCAGCCCGTCCGCGCCCGCAGCCACAGCAGCCAGCGCCAGGGGTCCCACCAGACTGGCCTTTCCGGCCGCATGGCTGGGATCGACGAAAATGGGCAGATGCGTTTTTTCCTGCAGAACCGGTACGGCGCTGACATCCAGCGTGTTTCTGGTCGCGGTTTCAAAAGTGCGTATGCCGCGCTCGCATAAAATCAATTTTTTATTGCCTTCGCTGAGAATATATTCAGTCGAGGACAGCAGTTCTTCAATCGATTCGGCGATACCGCGCTTCAGCATGACCGGCACACCCGCTTGACCAATGGCCCGCAGCAGTCTGAAGTTCTGCGAATTGCGCGCGCCGACCTGTACGATATCCACATATTTCACGGCTTCGTCCAAATCGAGCTCCGAGGTCACTTCAGAAATGACCAGCATGCCCTCTTCATCCGCGACTTGACGTAGTATACGAAAACCTTCATTTTCCAGTCCCTGGAAGCTATAGGGTGACGTGCGCGGTTTATAAGCCCCTCCGCGCAGGACCTTGGCTCCCGCCTGTTTGACGGCTTTGGCCGCGATCGAAACTTGCTCGTAGCTTTCCACCGCACAGGGACCGGCCATCATGATAAGCTCGTTCCCGCCGAAGCAGACATCCTTGACCATAAATCGGGTGTCTTCCGGGTGAAATGAGCGATTAGCTAATTTATAGGGTTCAACGATCGGTACAAGCTTGTCCACAAAGGGCAAAACACGCAGCTGCTCGGTGTCGAGCTTGGATTTATCCCCGACAATACCAACAATGGTGCGTTCCGTTCCGACTGAAAGATGCGCACGCAAACCGTGCTTCTCAAGCTGCAAAACGAGCGCGTCAATTTCCTGCGCGGTCGCCTGCGGATTTAACACAATAATCATCTAAAATGACCTCCCAAACCTTCCGTACTACTTCCCTCACCCACCGCGGGGCTGCCAACGGGAATAGCCCCAGTTTAGAGGTCCACCCAAGCAGCGTCAAGCAGCTTTTTTGCCATTGTAAAGCGAAAAATATGTCAATCCTTATGAATCAGCGAAATTTGGGGAGAATAATTTAATCGCTTCGGGGTTTTTTAGGGAATTTATGCACTAAATTCCCTAATTTTTACCAAAGGAAGCCGTTTCGACATTGACGAAAAAAGCAGGTTCAGTCCCAGCTGAGCATGAAGGCAAAACGCGCCGTCTGACCCGCGGGAAGCGACATGCTGGCACTCGGATTTTGGTCAAAAGAATTGATGGAGTAGGTCGGTTCGACGCAGACATAGTCGCCCAGGCGATCCGTCCAAATGGCAAAACGCCCCATGTTTTCGGTACTGAAATATACGCTGCGATTCGAAAGTTCCACCTTCGTCACGTTGTCACGAAAAACGGTCCCTTCCAGTTCGTTTAGATAGAGTCGTTCACCGTTGACAAGAAAGCTCTCCTCGCCCGGCTGGGTCGGAAAATACGGATGAAAACCCGGCGCGACCGCCAAAGGCTCTGCACCACGGTTTTCTAAAACGAGACTTACGGTAATTGATTTGTCGGCGATGACATATACAAGAGTTGAATTTAGATCTTTGTACTGTCCTTCACCCAGCAGTTCCAGGCGCACACGCTCACCGGTCAGCTCCGTGATCTTCCAGTCAAGGATGCGGCCGAAGCCGTGTTGAGCAAGCTCGCTGAATGGGCCGGGAGCCCCGAAATTGGGCAGGCAGACATGGCTGCCGCCACGCTTTTTTATGTTTCCGTTTGGATCCGGAATGAGACTGTAGGGAAAAAGAACAGTTTTGCCGGACTCACTTAATTCGTAGAGATAAGCGCCATGTGGATTGATGGTCGCGATGCTGCTTCCCTTACTGATACGAATATTCATGTCAGTCACCTTCTCAACTTTGTTGTTTGGGAGTACTCAATTCATTCTCTGCAAAATCAATTCTTTCTTTCGGGTCGGTCAAGGAAAATGTCGCAATATTAGAATAACACAGCGCCTGGCCTGCGCCGCTTTCCAGACAAACTTCATAGTCTGCGGAATCCAGGGTCAAATTGACCTTGAGACTGCTGCTGATGGGTTCGATGATGGCAGAACCTTTTCCATATTCATCTTTATAGATTTTTAAATAAGCGTCGGTGGGCAGATCAAGTTCTGAGTCGATCGAGAAAGAAACGATGTTGGTGAGCGGGGAGGCTTTAACTTGCAATTCCGGTACCTCGAGGCGATCCATCGTGAACACTTGCACCGCAGCGGCAGCGTCCGCAGTTTTTTCATCAAAAATCATCACATCCGTGTCATTGACAAGGCTGAGCAAACGCTTGGTAAATTGAGGTTTCAAATTGAATCCTTCGTCCTCCGCGTTGATGCTCCAGCGCTGACCGGTACTTGTACGAAGTTCATCCAATTGAATCGAAGTACCGTCCCGATCAATGGCCCCGGCGACATCCATGACAAAGCCATTGGCATTGCGGACTTCGTAATAACCGTCTTCACCCAGTGTAAAGCGCCAGTACTGCCCGTTTGTGGCTGTTTCGGCGTCTTCCAAAGTCATGGTTTTTCCATTGGCGGACAAGGCCAAATCGCCCTCTTGATTCAACAATCTAGCCACGAAGTCTTTGTTTTCAGGGATTTTATTAAACTCGGTTTCGAGGGCTTTTTCGGAAAAATCCGCCAGATAGATGTAGCCTTGCAGCGAGGCTGTTTTTTTGTTGATCCAGCGGGTTTGGAAATTGACTCCCAACCAAATGGATTCTGAAATCAGGATTCGGTCCCCTTGAATGTCTTCAACGATGGCCACATGCCCGTACATACCGGAATTCCAGCACACGATAGCGCCCAGCTGCGGTTCCTGTCCATAGGCGTAAACCTGGTTGCGTAGATTGTAAGTCCAGAAGGTGTGCGCATCACCACCGGATATCGTGGGTCTTTGACCCAGAATTTCCCAGGCACGGCCATACACATACGTCGTGCAGTTCGGCATCGGATAGCCCGCTCGTGCAAAAGGGTTTCCGGAAAAATAATATTCGCTGCCCATAGGCGGTGCGGTTGTCCGAGCGCCATTCCAGGACGCGTCTAATGGGTTGATGTTGCTTGACGTTTGTCCGCCCGAGGCGGTAAGAACTGCGGTAGGTAGGGGCGTTGAAGGGGTGGGCGCCGGGGTCAGGCTTGGCAGCAGTGTCGGCAAAGGGGTAGGCGTCGGAGCCGGTGGAAGCGTCGGGTTCAGTGTCGGAGCCGGTGTTACCGTCGGCAGCGGTTTGGGTACCGGCGTCGCAGTCGGTGTCGCAGTCGGTGTCGCGGTTGGTGTCGGGGCCACTGTCGGCGCAGGTGTCGCGGTTGGTGTCGGAGCCACTGTCGGCGCAGGTGTGGCAGTCGGTGTCGGCGCGACTGTCGTTGTCGGGGCCGCCGTTGTGGGCTCAGCCGTGGTCGTGGGAGCAGCCGTCGTTGTGGGCTCAGCCGTAGTCGTA
>CAYNZF010000061.1:0-12100 GCA_964401615.1 uncultured Oscillospiraceae bacterium | reverse complement strand
ATAAAGGGTCGAGACCCAATAGCGGTCTTCCGCCATCCGCACAATGACAACGTCATCGATGATCTGGCCTTCTTCATTCAGCATCGTCGTGTAACGGTCTCTTCCGACAGCCAGAGCTTTGATGTTATTGGGGTAAATATAGTCAAGAAAGGCCGTGACATCCGGGCCGGAGATTTCCAGAAGCTGATGAGTGAAGAAATACCAACCGACGGTTTCACGTACGGCCATGTGCTCGGCTCGCTTCATTTCGTCATATTTGAATATATTTTTATACATGGCACTGTCCTCCTTTACATGAATTTATCGATTTTTTTGGCAATCTTGATTCTCATTTTTCCACTGGGCGAGTCTTCTTCCCATAACGACCATTGCGCGTTGACCAGCGTTTTGACCATGCCTCGCCACATCCACAGATGTGCTTCCGGGACATTTTTGGTGGCTGTGATCTCCAGGCCGCTGCGGTCGATGACCAGAATAACTTCGTTTTGGTTGAAAGCCTCCACCTGATAACTGCAGACCAGGGACTGGAGGAGCATTTCAATCAAACCGCCCATGATTCGGCCGTCTTCAACGATGGTGCCGGGTACGCCCAGCCAATCGCGACAGGCTTTTATTGCATAACGTTCGCCAAACATGGCTTTCCCTGATGCTTCCAGAACACATTTCATGATCCAGTCGGCCTGCTCACGGGTACAATAGTCCTGCTTTACGGCGTAGTCGATGGCGGGCAGCAGATAGAGAGAGGCAGCCGTGGACAGATTGATCATCTGATTGGAAGAATCGCTTTCATTGTTGGTGCCGTTGACGAAGCGGTAGCCGCATTCCTCACGGAACATCATCGATTCGGAGACCGTATCTTCCTCCTCAGTGTATTTAATGTAGTCGGAAGTTACAGCAGGGCCGAAGCTCTCCCACAGCTCATGTGAAGGGGCAGGATATTTCTCTCTGCTCTCAGCAACGATACGGCAGTGCCGGTCGCCGCAGCCTCTGGCTTCCACCATCATGTAGTCCATGGTCGGGCCTTTCCTGCGGCGCTCAGCGGCGGAGTCGGCCTGACCCTGCAGAGACATAGTGGTTGCCCGGCATAGCTCTGAGCAGCAGATGTCCCAGTCGCAGACGTCTAGCTCCTTTTCGGCTCTGTAGGAGCCGAAATCCTGGCCGCGCCCGCACATCAGCAGCGCGTCGTCGCCCTTGTCACCGATCAAGGCGCCCACGAATTGCCCGCACATATATGGCTGGATTCCAAAACTGTCATCATCGCCGTAATCGACGCCCGTCTGGTAGAGCCTGTCGTAGGCGTCTTTGCTCATCTCGGAGGCTCTGGTCTCATAGTCGGGGATGATGATTCGATAGGCCTGAGCCACGCCAGCACTGAGAACTGCCTCGAATCGAGAAGCGTAATGCAAAGCGTCTTGGTAGGAGTAGAGTTTGTTCCAAGGCGATTGAATACCATTGAACTTCCGGAAATTCGCTCCGTCCCCTGAATCGGCAGGAATCCGTTCATCTATTTTTTTGCTCATCCTTTTTCCCTCCATCATTCTTCAGGATAGCGATCGATTGCCGGCTGGAAGCGGAAAATATTGTGTGAGCAGCCCGCATCGGCTACCACGCATGCTCCTGTCATGCCGTCAGACATCGGCGTACACATCGCGTAGGCGACGATGCCAATCTGATCGACGGGTTGCTGCCCATCGATCTGCCACACGCCCAATTCATCGTAAAATTCATCCTGCTGTTCTTCTGTGATATTCTCCGACGCCAGATTGCCGGCTGCACCGGGTGTGACCATGCCGCCCGGGGCGACGGTGTTGACCATGATGCCGAAGCGTTTCAATTCTTTGGCTGCCTCAACGGTCAAAGCCACCACGGCTCCTTTGCTGGCGGCATAATGGGGGTAACCGCCGAACACGGGATAGGGCATCCAGGGGCTGTTTGAGGAAATCAGGGTGATTTTGCCCTGAATACCATGGTCAATCATATATTTACTCGCGTGCTTGACCCCGAAAAAGGCTCCGTTAACATTGGTTTCCATGACCAGCTTCAGATCGGCCTCAGGCAGATCGTAGATATGGGCATAATTCCAGATGGCGGCGCTGTTGACAAAAATATCCAGTGAGCCGAAGGTCTCAGCGGCAAAACCCACCAAATTCTCGACGTCCGCCTCTCTTCTGACATCTGTGAAGCAAAACACGACCTGCTCGCTGAATCCTTCACGTGCGAACAAAGGCATGGCGGCCGCTTCCTCCAGCAGTGAATTTGAGGCCACGACAACGTTGGCACCGCCTTGCAGCAGCCTCAGAGTGATGTCAAAACCCAGGCCGGACGTCCCGCCGGTGACCACAGCGGTTTTGCCTCGCACAGAAAAGAGCTCAAGTAAAGGACGTGCATCGCGGATGTAGTTTTCCAGCATGGACTGGTCGCCGGGTTGAAAAGCCATCGCTATTTTCTCCTTTTCATCAGTTCATCACATCGTTTTGTGGGCAGAATAATCCCAATCATTGTCTTAATTCTAATTTCTTTAAGAGGTCTGGAGAATCCTACAAACGGTATTGTATAATCAAGAGGCACACCTACAAATTGACGGTTCGATTCTGTGGTGAAGGGCGTGCCGAGTCCTCACCGCTTTCACCATTCGCCGAAAGAGGTGAGAAAATGAAACTCAACGCCGACATTATTTTCCAAAGACTGAGCCAAAGCTATCCCGTTGAACTGTATGGCAGTAAAAATCCTAAGCTGCTGTTGTCACGACCGGAGCTATACATGGACAACGAGCTTGATTTCCTCTCAGACCATCTGTATGTGGCTACAGTAGAACACCTGCCGCGCAGACCGCATCTCGAGAAAAACGTAATCTTGGTCTGCATCGGAGACAGTGCACGTCTGACCTATTACAAGGAACACGCGACAGTGCTCCTAATCCCTGCGAAGCACAGCTTTTTTGAAGTATACAAAGCTCTGCAGCAAGTGTTCGATGTGTTCGAGCACTGGGAGAAGGAGCTGTTTCAGATTTTTTTGGGTGATACAGATGTCAATGACATCATCGCCTGCAGCCAGGCTGTTTTTAAAAAGCCCCTGATTCTGCTCGATGCCTGTTTTCGTCTAGTCAGTACACCTGCAGAAGAGGAGAGGGAGCATTGGCCTCTGACCGGCAGCAGTTTGAGTCAAAACTCCATCGGCATGTATTTGAGCGAAATGGACTTGAATATGGACAAGAGGGGTGCAATGCTGCTGCGCTTCGCTGAGGGCAGCTGGCTGTGCGTGAACATCTTTGACAAGAAGGATGAGTACGCGGGATGTCTTGTAATCGACTGCAGCGAACATAAATATACTGACGGTGAAGATGTGCTGGCTGAATATCTCGCGAGTATGATCGAAAAGGCCTACATCAAGAATCCCGCGTTTGTAGATAATAATCAAACTGCGCTTAAAGAAACCTTACAAAGGCTCCTTCAGGATCTGCCCATCGGCTCCGGTCAACGGCTGTTGTTTAATGCCTCTAACTTTACGGACAAGTACGTCTGTATCTCGATGCACCACACAAATCAGCTGCCGGCGCTTCCTGTTAATTATATTTGCTCTGTATTTGAACACAGCTTCCTGAACAGCATCGCCTTTGAGCATAACAACGCGATTTTGGCGCTGACCAATGTTTCGTGCATGAAAGATGTACACGGTGAGTATCGCAGGATGTTGGGCGACAAGCTCGGCATGTTTCTAAGTGACATGCACCTGACGGCCGGCATCAGTAAGGGCTTTGAGGATCTGAATGAAATCAAGATCCGCTATTTACAGGCAGAAGCCGCAATCGAGAACGGTCTTTTGACCGACCGCGACGCGTCTGTCTTCTTTTTTGATGAGTATGTCCTGAGTGAGATGATTGTCAATTCCCTGGGCGGAATGCCGGTAGAAGCCTATTTTCCCGACGGGCTGGAAAAACTCATCGAACACGACAAAAGCTCAGATATCTCGTATCTTGAGACGCTGAAAGTATTTTTCGACGAGAACCTGTCTTACACGAAGACCGCTTCGATTCTGTACGTACATAGGAGCACCTTGATTGACCGGATCGCGCGTATAGAGAAGGAACTGAAAATGAATTTCAAGGATGCTAAACAGAGACTGCATCTGCAGCTGATCCTCAACGCTTTATATCTTGAAGAGCGTATGAAAAAGCGATAATACCCGGAGCAATAAAACAAAAATCCCTCTGACGAGCAGCAGCGAGCTGCCGGTCAGGGGGATGCAAGGCCAGTATTCATACTTGGTGCCGGAACTATCGGGAACAAGCCTTGAGGTCGGCATCGATTTCATCCAAATGTGGAGCCAGAGCGGCTGACTCGGGGAAAGAGAGCAATTTTCGATAAGTTAAGCCGCCAACAAGTTTCATGCGGGGATCCTTCGTGGAGCCGGGGGCCCATTTTTCTAAAACCTCCGAACCCTCCGGGCTTCTCATGATGTCCTTCATCTTAGAATCAATGGATAGTGCCATGATGCTTTCCTCCTGTTTACTTCGATTGTCTGCCTTGATGGCACACTGATGATTTGATAGTACAGGCACAAGCTGCTTTTTAATATCCTACAAACGTATGAAAAGGTAAGGAGAATGTCGTCAATATGATTGGCAGAGGTGCCTTTTCGGAAAAAACACCGAATAGGCTCGCCTGATCGTGCGCGTTTTTCTTTTGCCTGAAGAGTCTTGTTATTAAAGGAGCAATAGATGTCGGGGTATGGTCTGAGTGCCAAGTTTAGTAAAAAAACAGCCATGCTTCTCTTAGGCGGCATCACCGCATGCAGTCAAGTTTTTGACATGAGCAATTATTTCTGAATAAACGAGGTTTGAATAGATAAAAAGGAAGTGGTATTGTACCAGTCGGATTGTTTCTAATCGGAATATTCGATTAATATCTATGACAGGAGCAGGTATATGCAGTTATTATTGTTGGTTCTTAACCAGGTAGAAAAGCTTGATGCCTTGCTGGATGCACTTATGGAGCAGGGAATAAGTGGAGCTACCATCATGAATAGTGTTGGTATGGTACGAGAATTGGCGGGGCGAAATGAATATCAACCGATTTTCGGTTCTCCATGGTTCCTCAATGATCCAGACAGGAAAGAAAGTAAGACGATCTTTCTTGTACTTAACAATGAGCAGATAACAAAGGCTAGAAGCGTTATATACCAAGTAATCGGTGATTTGTCTCAACCAGATACAGCAGTATTATTCACTTTTCCTGTTCTTTCTGCAGAGGGGATCGGTTATTAATTGCAATTCTCAACTTTATTTTACATTGCGTTGATCTTATTCGCAGGATTGTTATTTGGTCGTGCTGTGAAGCTGCTCAAGTTGCCAAATGTTACCGGTTATCTGATTGCCGGTCTCATTTTAGGTCCCTATTGTTTCAAGGTTTTTCCTCTTGACCTGATAAGGGAAATGGAACTCGTGTCCGAAATTGCGTTGGCATTCATCGCGTTTTCGATTGGTGCTGAATTCAAACTGTCTTATTTGAAAAAAGTAGGCATTTTGCCGCTTGTAATAGCGCTTTTTGAAGCCCTTTTTGCCGCTGTTCTGGTAATCACAGTATTGATCATTTTTGGATTCAGCTTGGAAATAGCTCTGCTTCTGGGAGCGATTGCTTCAGCAACGGCACCCGCAGCAACGGTCATGGTTATCAAGCAATACAAGGCGAAAGGTCCTGTAACAGAAACGCTTTTGAGTGTTGTCGCTCTGGATGATGCCGTGGCCCTTGTTTCTTTTGGCTTCGCAATAGCAGTAGTCAATACACTGCTGCATCCAGGTGAAATTTCATTGACTATGTCAATAATTAAGCCCTTTCTGGAGATAATTGGATCTTTGGGACTGGGATTTTTGCTGGGCTATTTGTTTACTGTGCCACTTCGTTTTTTTGCAAAAAGTTCCAATCGTCTCATCATTACAGTGGCTTTTGTGTTTTTGGGTTCTTCTTTAGCCACTTTCCTCGGCCTCTCACCGCTTCTTCTCTGCATGAGTATGGGCGCTGCACTGGTCAATGTCAGCCATTGGGCAGAATCGATATTTAAGCTGACAGATGGAGTAACCGCTCCCATTTACGTCATGTTTTTTGTTGTGTCAGGAGCTGAACTCAATATCTCCATATTGCCATCAGTCGGTCTCATCGGAATCCTCTACATTGTTTCGAGGGTCATCGGAAAAATATCAGGTGCCTTCATAGGTGCTGCTATTATGAAAGCGCCCGACGTGATTAAGAAATACATTGGTTTCACGCTTGTTCCTCAAGCAGGTGTTGCAATCGGTCTCGCGCTTCTAGCTTCTAAAACATTACCTGAATATGGACAGACCATTCGAGCGGTTGTGCTTTGTGCTACCCTCATTTATGAACTCGTTGGTCCTGCAGTTACGAAATTCGCTTTGAAACAAGCAGGTGAGATTCGTGAAGCGTAAGCGTCCCGGCAGGCAACCTTTTTTCAATATTTTCTTATGGGTTAAGTTTGATCGTTTATTCGCTTGAGCTGCTTGTTTAGCTATAGGGGAGTGAGGCTGGTCATTGCTCACTCGTATTCATGGAAGGAATCGCATCGATTATTTTGCTCAGAAGAATTTGTATCTGCGCATACCCCTGAACGGCAAGAGAAATATTTACAGAAAATCATTTGTGATGGTGCGGCAATCTACATGCTGAGCATTAAAGGCCAGGCCGTCGGAATCGTCTCTGTCAAAAAGTCCTTGATTGAAAACCTTCATGTTTTACCGGAGGAGCAACATAAGGGTTATGGGACGATTCTGCTGGATCACGCGGTCGGCAAGTGTGTAGCTAAGCCGGTGATTTGGGTTCTGAGCAATAGCAGTGCCCGCGCTTTCTATGAAAAGCATGGTTTTCATGCAAGTGGGAATATCAAGCGATTGTCCGATTATCTGGCAGAGATTGAAATGTGCCTTGAGAAATAATTATTTTTGCCGCGCAGTTTGCACATATGGATTGACCTAAATTTCTTTTTTGCGCATAACATTTAGTTGAATAAGATTGCTACAATATTTAAACTTACAATTGGGATTTTTAACTGAAGTCCGAAAATTTTGTTTAATAATCGAATAATTTGCCGATAGAATGGCAAAACATAAATCAAAACACATGATTCCGCCGTGCAATCGGCCTGTAGGCGAATATACAGCAACATTGAGCACTTGACTAATTTAAGGGGACCGATTAATGAAAAGAATTCTGTCTTATGCCCTGTCTGTGATTTTACTTTTGTCTTTATTTGGATGCAGGGAGAAGGAACTTGCTTCGAGCTCTAATACAAAGTCCGGTGGGATAGAGGCAGAAACCAAAGCAGCAGATGTTGAAGAAATCGAAAGCATTAGTAGACTCATCCCCAGATACGTCATAAAAAACAATCGTCCATACATCATTTGGGATGAAATCGTTGAGGCTGACAAGTATAAAGTATCAGTAAAACGAGAATCACAAGCGGAACCTTACGTTGAGATAACAACAGACAATGAGGTCGATGTATTTCCGGGTGAAACCGTAGCGTATCAAGTTATTCCCCTTGCTGCCGATGGCGGAGAAATGACGGTGTATGTTTCAGATCCTCTGGAAGTTAAATACACGGTCATGGACGGCCCGGGTGGGGTTGAAGAATGGGTGCGTCCGGATAATTATTACAGCTACCGCAGTAAGAACGAATTTCCCGAAGGTTTGTACTGGTCTCCTGAATTAGCGCATGAAATCGCTTCCTGGTTGAAAGAAGTTTATACGACGGAGTATTTACTCAGTGGACACATCGCTGAGATCGACCGTGAGAGCGGTGAATGGCTTGCGCCGATGACACCCGATGACCGCGTACAAGGTGAATGGGAGGGTAACGGACTTGACTGCGTAGGATTTGTAAACGGCTTTTACTATCTTTATACGCAAGCTTTTGCCGGTGAAGATTATAAGGTGATGGATCGTGATATGGATGAGACCTATGGGGTTTTCGGATGCCCAACCGCACCTACGGCTGCATTAGCGTATACCCCTCATATTGTCATTAAACCCACTCTTGGGGGCAGCTATGCCGATGAGTCTCATATTCGTCCGGGAGATATGGGTATGACCAGAGATCATTCATGGATCATTTCCGATGAGGGAACAGGTTTTGAGAGCAAGCTATGGGAATATGAGCATGTAAACGGGTTTAGTGGACATCGAACGATCGAGAGTGTAAAAGAATATAGTCCGGATAATCCCTATGACTACTGGATGACGACGATCGCTAATCCCATGGAAAGTTATGGCAAAATAAGAATCTTCGCTGTAGATGAGGCTGGTCGTGCCGTTGAAGGTGGAAGCTACCGTCTGAAGGACCTTTACGATCGAACGATGGCTCTTGAGGATCAGGGCACAAGTGTAGAACTTTACAGACCCGGTGGAGACGTTTTTTTAAGAAGATTTTTACTACGGATGAAACAGATGAATTTTATAATGACGATTCCAGTTTTGCTTTGCCAAATGCTGAAAAAACTCTAAACAGGGTAATCGGAGGCCGATATATCTTAGGGGAAATCATTACACCTGAGGGTTATGAAGCCTTGGAATCTGTCTCGATCGAGATCAGTCCCGGAGAAGGAAAAGTCATTTTTCTGGTATATAAATTGCAAGCGTGATCGATTGAAGATGAACTTTTTACTTGACTTGCCCGATTGACTTTCGCTTAATACAGTTGCGTAAGTGCAAACTTAGATATCACATGCTCGACGATTGTCATATTGACAATAAGTGATGCGGCGTCGTCAGCATCCATTGGAAACGCGGCAAAAATGTAATAATCCCCATACAGGCAGTGAACATTCATATTTTTTTCAAAATAAAACGCTTCATAACCTTGACTCAAAATTGCTTCGGCCTCTGTTCCGCAAAATTTCTTGAACTCATTGAACGCCCATTTTGCGTCATGGCCCTTTTTAAGCTCTGCCTCAGAAATTAAGGCGTTCTGCGTAATTGAAAGTACAGCAAAGGCTGAGTTTCCGGATGGGAAATCATAGGAATATTCAGCCCATAATTCACCGTTTTCAGGTACTTCATCAGAACCGGGCAACAATGTGACCCTTTGTCCAACGATAGCGGAAGCTTCCTCTGCTGTGAGTAATTCTTCAGGAAAGTAAACCTGCGGCTCCCTTGTGACAGCAGGCGTGCTTTTGTTTTGTGTTTCAGCCCCCGCTTGGGTTTGGCTCACGTTCGTTTGAATTGAATCAAATTGGTTTTTGGTCGATGTTGTCAAAGTGGAAGATGCTGGAGCAGCCGGATTCAGCGTAGATGACCCTTCCGTGTTCGTAATGACAGAAGCCGAGCTATCACAGGATGTAAGTGCCATGATCACAGACAAACAAATCACCGGGACATTCAATAATCTCACAAAAAACACCTCCATTTATTTACTTCAACATCATGTTATCACCGGAATCTCGCGGCCGCATCATCCACTCACCTTAAAGTTGTTCTTTGGAATGTCTGTCCATTCGGACAGTACACTGAAGTTTTCCAAAACGTTCATGAACATCTTGCCCCAAAGTATTATCCACGATTGAATCTGACCATCATGCGATGCAAGCTGCATTTATGGGTGCTTCCGATAAGGTGACATGAAGCAAGAACTGATTTCGTTCAGTCGTTTGTTATAATATGGCTGATTTACTGCTTAAGAGGTACGACCGCCTGACAGAAGATAATTTCAAGCTCATGTCGAAGGAGAGAAACAAGATTGAAACCCAATGCTTCCAACTTCTTGATTCAGGGTAATGAAACCCGCGCAATGATCAGTTTTGCCATTCCTATGATCATCGGAAACATATTTCAACAACTGTACAACGTGGTTGATTCAATCATCGTCGGAAAATTTATCGGACCCAATGCTCTGGCCGCGGTTGGCAGTTCGTTCACGCTCATGGTATTTCTTACTTCCATCATTCTGGGTCTCTGCATGGGCAGCGGCGCAGTGTTTTCTTACTTTTATGGTGCCAGACAGAATGATCAATTGAAAAGCAGTCTGTTTACGGCCTTCTTTTTCATCATGATCGTGAGTGTGCTCATTAATGTGGCCTCCATCGTTTTCATTGACGAGATTCTTCATTTCATGCGCATTCCGACAGAAATATTCGCGGATACCCGTGCCTATCTCTTGATCATCTTTTATGGACTGACCTGGACAAGCATTTTTAATTTTTTCGCATCCGTCGTACGCAGTCTGGGCAATTCCAGAATCCCGTTGATTTTCCTGATTATGTCGACGGTCATTAATATCGTACTGGATTTTGTCTTTGTTGTTCCTTTAAAGATGGGAGTTGAAGGTGCAGCCTGGGCCACAATCCTTGCTCAAACATGCTCTGCCATAGGTATCGCTCTTTATTCTGTCAAAAAAGTGCCGCAAATTCGCTTGCATCGAGAGAACCTGGTTTTGGACAAAGACATGATCAAATTGATTGCCAATCATTCCGTGTTGACCAGTATTCAGCAGTCGATCATGAATTTTGGCATTTTGATGATCCAGGGTCTGGTGAATAGTTTTGGCGTCCTGGTTATGGCGGCTTTTGCGGCGGTCGTTAAAATCGATAGTTTTGCGTACATGCCGGTACAGGATTTCGGGAACGCTTTTGCCACGTACATTGCTCAAAACAAGGGCGCGCAGCAGCCTGGGCGCATCCGGACAGGAATCCGTTCAGCTGTAAAAATCATCACAATTTATTGTCTGCTGATCACTGCGCTCGTTTTACTTCTGGCCAAACCGCTGCTCGGAATTTTTATCCATGCTCAGGAAACGGAGATCCTGCGTATTGGTGTGCAGTACTTGCTGATTGTCGCAAGCTTTTACTGCTTGATTGGTTACCTCTTTATGTTCTATGGATTGTTCCGTGGCTTAGGCAAAAGCGAAACCTCCATCGTGCTGACGATCTTGAGTCTGGGCATACGTGTGCTCCTGGCCTATACGCTCTCCGCCATACCTGCTGTCGGCATCGTGGGTATCTGGTGGGCCATACCGATCGGCTGGGCCATCGCTGATCTGGCAGGCTTGTGGAAGCTTCGTGTTTTACTTGGGGAAGGTTCGTCTCGGGTACAGCCCGAAGTCTTTTCGGATTGAACGGAGTAAGAAACATTCACAAAAAAGAGCGTGGCAGATTCCACCTCATGCGTACAGGTAAAAAACATCAGTGAATTAGCGCATTAGGCAAAATTTCAAACTTAACCCTGCAAAAGTGTTTTACAGTTATAATTGATTTAGTTAATACTGCCAACGGAGGGTACCATGAATTTTCTGCGAAAAACTGTTTCGGTATTTGTCATTGCTTTTATTTCCGTTTCATTACTCTCATGTCAGATGGCCGAAGCACCGGACAAAGTTGTACTGAGTGCTTTCCAGGCATTAAAGGAAAATGATCGAGAGACACTGAGCAAGTACTTGAATATCAAAGATCTTCAGAATCTGGGCGACCAGGACGTGACAGGGGCCGCGGCATCAGATGAAGTTTTCAAAGCAATGTTTGCCAAGCTGGAAACCAAAATACTGACTTCTTCGACAGATAAAGACAAAGCGGTTGTCAAAGCGGAATTTACAAATGTAGACATGCAGTCGGTTCTTGGAAATTATTTTGTGCAGGCGATTGCGTCAGCTTTTAGCGACATAGGGAGTGAAAAGACCGATAGTGAGAAAGAGGCAGAAATCAGCAAGCTTTTTCTGGACTTGATCGAGAATGAAACGGGAACCAGTACGAACACCGTAGATATTCACTTAACTAAAGTAGATAAGCAATGGAAAATCGAAATCGATGAAAGCCTGCAAAATGCCATTTTGGGTGGTTTGATTTCAGCGGTAGAAAATTTGTCTGAATCATTTAAGGCTGATTAGGATCGTTCGTGTGAAAATCTTGACCGATTCAATTTTGTCACACAAAAAGCATTCGTTATCGGTTACAATTTATCTATTGTCTTAGCCTGCTCTGGTGCGCGCATAATCTGACACTGACATCCTAGGGGCAGCGGCTGCAAACAATGCATAATCATTTCAATTGTGAAGACCAGCTATAAAGAGTCAAGTGTTTAAACAGGAAAATTCTTAAGAAGCAACG
>CAYNZF010000060.1:0-12173 GCA_964401615.1 uncultured Oscillospiraceae bacterium | reverse complement strand
CAGCGACAACAGCGGCCACGACGACCGCGACCCAAACCACGACTGAAGAAACCACGACTGAAGAAACCACCACTGCAGAAACGACGATTGAAGCGACCACTGCAGAAGCGACCACAACGACTGCGCAGCACTTTACTTTGACCGGGAATGGTGTTCAAGACACTTTTGCACTTATGCCGGCGAACGACGTTTCAGCACCTCTGGGATTCAGTAAAACAAGCGGAAGCTTTCAAGGGGTTGACACCACACTCTTTACACGGGCTGGATCTTTGCCCCTCGTATACGGTGCCTTGTCTAACGACGCGACGCCCCTCTTCTATGTGTACGACGCCACTAACAGCGCTTTGTACAACTTCTTCAACGACATCATTTTACAGGCTGACAACAAGTCCTGGACCGTCAGCCCGATGGCGGTTCCAGCTCCGGGTCCTGAATTCAGGTACAGAAGTATCAGCATAAACGGTCAACCGATGTCCGTATACGAGGCTCAAATCAGCGGATCGAAGCAAACGCTCATCTATGCCGCGGAGTATGGTCAAACGGACAAATCACTATATCTTTACAACGCAAGTAACCCCAGCGGCGCCCTGGTAAAATACGATCCAGCAGTCAAACCCAGTTCCAGTCCGAGCTCCACCACTGCTGCAGGTTTGATCTCCATCACGACGACCCAGCCGCCCAGCTCAGCGAATAAAGGCGGGATCGACTTTTTAACGATACTCTTGATCGTCGTTTTTGTGGCTTTAGCTTCCGGACTCGCCTACGTGGCTTATCTGAACAAGGCACGCATCATGGCCATTTTTACCAATGAGCCTTTAAATTCCAATGAGGCTTATTTGGACGACGAGGACTACTTTGATGGTGACGATGAGCTGGATAACGGCCCTCCCCAAAACACCCGTCCACCCATTAAAAGAGTCTAGATCGAACAACAGCGAAACGCCTGAAGACCCGGCTGAGCCGGATCATAAAGGCAAAAGAGACCCGTAAATCAGCTCAGCTCGAGCGATTGATAGCACTGCACCCGCCTTTTACGCAAGTCCGCAACCATGTGCAGGCGCTCCCGGCCCGAAAATTCATACACTTTAACGATGGCTTCTTCTTCGGGGGAAGCCTCTGTTATTTTTGACAGCACCGAGGGCCGGCCGCTCAGCAGTTCCGGTCTGAAATGTTCACTCATGTCCCCTTCACTGTCCATGATGGCGACATAAAACATCTCCGCTTCAACGATATCCTGAAAGATATGGCTGCCGTAAGACAGTTCCGGCACTAAACCGACCGCTCGGTCCGCGTACTCGCACAGCACCTTGAAGTTCGAAATATCCGAAAAATTCAAAGGCACCCCCAGCTCTGGAGATGAGGTGCCGATGCGGCCGGGACTGAGCAGGAGAATTGTTTTGCCCGCTTCTTGATAGTAGCGGTTGATCTTACCAACCAGATTGGCTATGCGTCCTTTTTCTTTGTACGGAAACTCGTGATAGCCCTTGATTTCAATCTGAATGACGACATCGATGGTCAATTCCGATGCATTGCCCATGAAATTTTTCCGCACGTCAAAGAGCAGCTGCTCTTCGGGCTGATCCGCGATCTCGATACTCGCCTGCGTCTGCCAGACATTCAAGGGTCTGCACTGCAAAAGGTTGACGATAAAGCGGCCGTTTTCATCAAAATTGATTGTGTATTCGATGTCGACGGGGATATGATAGTGCGCTTGAAGACAGTGCAGGATGTTTTTCATCATCTCCATGAGCTCCTGATTTTCGGCCACCGTTTTGCATGAAACAAAGGAGATCTGGCGGTTTTGACCGCGTTCACGTGCGAAACGTTCCGCCTCATAGTCGCGCTCGCTGATCAGTTTCACATACCAGTTCGGTAATTCGGGCAAAAGCTGGCTGGCCGGTACGCCCATAAAGGAATTTTCTTCCATCGAAATAAGGTCTAGTTTTCTCTGAGAGTAGCGGTGCTTGTCTTCAGTGCTGACCAGTGTAGACAGCTCCGGTTTATCCAGATTGATCATGCGAGGATAGTCGATTCCGGAACGATCCACTGCTCTCGTACCCAGACCCGCCACGATGCGCAGTAAACCCGCATCCGCGGCCAGTTCATCGCTCCAGCGGTAAACACTGTAGGAGAAGCCCACGCCCGCTATACAGGGCATGTAATAGCGGCCAAACCAGTTACCGCTGACGCGCTGCACGAGAATCGCCATTTGTTCGTCTGAATCCGCGAGACCTCGTTGGCGGCGGTACTCCAAAGCCGACTGCCCCATGGTACTGGCATAGACCTGCTTGACCGCCTTTTCGAATTGCTTGAGCCGTTCCTCAGGATCACAGGCATTGGCACAGAACACCGATTCGTATTTACCGGCAAACGCATTGCCGAAACCATCCTCGAGAAAGCTGCTGGAACGCACAATGATGGGTATCTGGCCAAAATACTCCAGCATGCGCCGAAACTGTTCGCGAATGCCTTCGGAAAACTCCCCTTCACGGATGCGCCCGGCCATTTCATCAGCCAGAGAAAAATAGTTTTCTTTCTCACGCTGCTTGATCCGCAGCTTCCACAGTTCGTTGTCCACCAGGAAAGAATAGAAAACATCCGTGCCGATGTAGAAGGAATCATGCGGTTCCATGAGTGAGGCATACTGAGGCAGGTGATTTTCGAGCATTTTACGCGCCAGGAGCATGCCGCAAGCCTTACCGCCGATGGTCCCCGTGCCGATCATGCGTGTTTTTATAAAAAAGAGGTCATCCGGTTTGAATTCTTCTTTGATCATGGAGGAGAGCTTCAGATCATGAGACATCATGCTGCGGCTGATTTTGGACCGCGTCCAGTCGGAGAGCTGACCTTTGCTGAAATCATCCTTGGCCTTCATGAAAAAACGTTCGTAGGTATCCAGATTGCTCGCTTCAAAGCTCCCGCTCTCCTCATGCATCGCTTTGTAGTAGTCACCAAAGTCGACGCCGCTGGTCAGTTTGATGAGATCACCCTCATCGGTGAAAAAATGCGGTAAGAACAGATCCTGTGAGTAGCGGTGCCAGACTTTGATGGCCCGGAAGTATTTTTTATTATCGGTTGAGAGCAGGTCGATCAGCAGCTGGGTGGTCCCCAGGATGCGAGCCACAGTCGCGTAGTCATGATGGCCGCGCAGCAGAGGAAAAAAAGCCACGGTATCCAACTCAAATAGAAAAGGACAAGTCACACAAAAAAAGTTGCCCATCATGAGGTCGGTAGACCAGACCACCTGCAGGGACGAAAGGCTGTCAAAGACGTAAAATACATCTTTTCCGGCCTCCTCGATAAGACGGTGCACGTCAACCGTAAAACTCTCAAAACCTTTGTTGGGGTTGAGTTCCCGAATTTCCAAACCCTCTTGAGCTTCCAGGAAAGCTTTATGCTGGGCAAAACGAACATAAATAAGTTTACGTTTGTCAGCCATCGCCTGCGCGGCAAAGCGTTGAGCCATGACCGCAAAATCCGTGAGCTTGCTTACTTGAATGACGACATTGTCACCCAGCCTGATGTTGTCCACCAGCTGATCCAGAGCGGGATAACCTGACTTGATTCGTTCAAATGCCGGCATAAAGTGCCTCCGTTTCTGGCTTCGAGCCATTGCAGGTAATATTTATCATGGTACAACGCGCGATGCTCGCCATACAAGCACGGCATTTTCAGACCGAATTGTGTCTCAGGTAGTAAATCGCCAGCTGGGTGCGGTCACGCAGATCGAGTTTTTCCAGAATTTGGCTGATCATATTGCGCACAGTCCCTTCACTTAAAAACATGGTCCCCGCGATTTCTTTATTGTTCAAACCTTGAGCCACCCAGGCCATGCATTCCAGTTCTTTTTCGCTGAGTGAGCTGCTTTCAGCGGGGTTTTTCACATGATCAAGATCAGCCGAACCGGACATTGCCACTGCCGCTGACCTGGGTTGTCTAAGCAAGTCCGGTAACTTCGAGACGATTTCCGCACCAAAAACCGTCTGGCCTTCCGCGACCGCCATGATCGCTGCCTCGATGGCCTGATAATCATGTTTCAGGATATAGCCCTTCACGCCCAGATCCAAGGCGCGGCGAATATAAGCGTCATCCTTGAAGGTTGTCAATAAAATGATTTTCGCGCACGGATCAAAGGCCAGAATCCATTCGGCTGCGTCCAGGCCGGATTTTTCACCCATTTGTATGTCCAGGAGGCAAATGTCCGCCTGCTTGTGTTTATAAGCGTCGAACGCCTCCCGGGCCGCGTGCACGACTGCGACGACTTCACAGGCACCCCCTGCTTCGACGATGATTTTCAGTGAATCAGCGGCCAGGACATCATCATCCGCGATGACGATTTTCAGTTTTGCACGACTCTCACTCATCGCTCTGCCTGTCTTTCTTGCTGTTCAGCCTTGCTGTTTTTTCTTGAGTCTTGCTCTTAGGCAGGGTCATAAATACCCCGAAACCTTTTTCTCTGCGCACATAAAAATTTCCTCCAAGCGCCTCGCAGCGCAGACGCATACTTTCCAGACCCATGCCTTCTCCCGGACTGCCGCTGCCTTGGACCGCACCCATGCCCTCGCTGCGGCCATTGTCCTGCACGATCAACTGGTAAAAACCCGGAAATTCTCTCAGCCGCACCCAAACCAATGATGCGTTGGAGTGTTTTTCTACATTGGTCAACGCTTCCTGGGTGGTCGCCAGAAAAGCCTGCTGTTCGTTCATGGGCAGGCTGTGCGTCAGTTCATATTCCAATTTTATCTGATATCTCGCAGACGGATAGGCGTGACAGAGCAAGTCAAATTCGTGATACAAATCAACAGCCTTGTCCCTCAACTGATGCAGACTCTCACGGGTTTGAGTCATGCCGCTTCCCAGCGTTTCTTCCAGCGCGGCCAAAGGAGCCTGCAGTTTTTCGTCATGATTGAGCTTACTGAGGGCACCGGCTTGTAAAATGGCTCTTGTCAGTACATGACCCACCGAATCGTGCATTTCTCGGGCAATACGCGCACGTTCTTCCAGGGTGGCTGCCTTTGCCTCACTGAGGCGCAGCGTATTCCACTGATCGCGCTGATCTTGAAACTGCAGGTGCAATTCCCGGTTGTTGTCCTTTTGCAAAACCAAGGCCCTGCTCAGCCATAGATTATCGCGGGTATGTTTTGACAACCAGGCGGACAAGGCCAGGAACAATAACAGAAGACCCAGACTGTTCGCCGTGGCCACTTGCATCATCACAATCGAGGCAGGGAGCAAGGCCAGAAGGAGCCATGCTCGCCACTCGTGCTGGATTGCGAAATAGACGACCAGACCCAGAAAGGCCTGCATCTGGGGCCAGAATACGCCGCTCAGCGCCAAGCCGAGACAGAGGACGGCCTGTAATTTGGGCAATTCATCAAAAAGGCAGAGCGATGCCACTGAAATGGCCACAAAAGCAGCCAGCAAGGTACTGACCAATTCAAAATGGTAGAAGTCGTACAAGAGAGCGGCGATGATGATAAAACTCAAATCGATCAATTCACCGTAACGTTTCAACGCGTCTTCCTCCGTAGATATGGACTTGTGTCGAAAAAAGCATTGTGACAAATGTCATTCCAGAAGATGACATGCTTCACTTTTGCCCTTATTAATGCAATCTTACAATAAAAGCATAAACAAAAGTATCTGCGCACGCTGGAAATATATCCTGTGGAGGTTCCCATGAACAATGTAATCGAGGTCAAAAATCTGGTCAAACGCTACGGTGATCTGGTCGCCATTGACCATTTGAATTTTTCTGTGCAGGAAGGCGAAATTTACGGCTTGCTGGGTCCGAATGGTTCGGGCAAAACGACGCTGATCAATTCGATTCTTTCTTTGTTGAGCTACGAGAAAGGCGAAATTTCCATCTTCGGCAAGCTCATGAACCCCAGTCAGCGAGCGATTAAAAAAGATCTGGGGGTGGTGATGCAGCAAGTCGCGGTTTTCGATGAGCTGACCGTCTATGAAAATATTGACTACTTTTGTGGTCTTTATGTGAGTGACCCTAACAAACGCAAAGAACTCGTAGAAGAGGCCATTCAATTTGTGGGTCTGGATGAGTTTAGAAAATTCAGGCCAAAAAAACTATCGGGAGGTCTGCAGCGCCGTCTCAACATCGCCTGCGGTATGGCGCATCAACCCAAGCTTCTTTTCCTGGATGAGCCCACCGTGGCCGTCGATCCGCAGAGCCGCAACCGCATTCTTGAGGGAATCGTCCAGCTCAATAAAAAAGGCGTCACCGTCGTCTACACCACCCACTACATGGAAGAAGTGGAACAGATCTGTCAACGCGTCGGCATCATGGATAAAGGCCGCCTGATCGCGGAGGGCACGACCGAAGAAGTGAAATCGATGATCGGGACCAAAGAAATCATCGAGGTTGAACTCCTGGAGGAAGGCGCGGACAAGCTGCCGGATTTGGATCAGCTGCAGGGGATCAGGCGCTGGTCACTTGAAAATGACAAACTGCGCATTGAAATCGGCAAAAACGACCTAAGTCTTTTTAATTTTCTGCAGCTCTTGGAGGAGCACCAGGTCCGCTACGGGCAGGTGTTTTGCCAGCAGCCGACCCTGAACAATGTTTTTCTGGAAATCACGGGTAAAGAATTGAGGGATAATTGATATGTTTAAACGCATCTACTTATACCGCTTAAAAGCGATGTTCAGGGATCCCTCCACGCTCTTCTGGATGCTGATCTTTCCCTATCTTTTAGCCATTATTTTTTCCATCGTGATTCTGCCGGTAGGAAACTTAAAATTTGAAGCACTGAAAGTCGCCGTCGTCCAAAACGAAGCGCTCGAGCAAAACCCATCGCTCAAGTCTTTTTTCACCTCAATATCCTCGGACAGCGCTGAAAACAAGCTGCTCAGTCTTGAATATATGGACGAGCAGGGAGCAGTCAAAGAACTCGATGCCTTTGCAATCACGGGTTTCTATACCGCTCTCAGTGACGGAACTTTGGAACTATCGCTCAACCGCTCGTCAATCGATCAAACGATCCTTCGTTCCATCGCAGACAGCTACAACCAAATCAGTAAAGTGGTCAATGCCACGATTCAAAGCCACCCTCAGGAGGCAGAGGCCATCGTCAACAGCCTCAATTGGCTTGATACGCAGGACTTGCTGCGAGATAAAAACTATCGCTCCGAGGGCAATGCCATGGTGGTCTATTTTTTCGCCCTGATCGGCATGTTTATCATGTACGCGATGAACTTCGCGATGGTTGAAATAAGCTATTTACAAGGTAACTTATCCAAGCAGGGGGCCAGAGTGCTTGTCTCGCCGGCCTCGAAAGGCAGCTTGCTTCTGGCTTCACTCGCCGCTGCCATGACCATTCAGATGGCCAATTCCATCGTTTTCATAATCTTTCTGGACAAAGTGATCGGAATTCCTCTCCTGCACTTCGGTCTTCCGTTATGGACGCTGCTGTTTGTCGCGAATATCACGGCGATGACTTTGGGCACGGCCCTGGCCACCATGGTAAAAGGCAGTATGGATATGAAAATAGGCGTCGCCATCTCAATCAGTATGCTCTGCTCTTTCCTGGCCGGCCTGATGACTGAAGGCATTCGTTTTTTCATGATCAACAACTTTCCGTTCCTCGCCAGGCTCAATCCCGCCGAACTCATCGCCGATTCATTCTACTCACTTTACTTTTTCGCAGACAACGCACGTGTCTGGCAAAACTGTCTCATCCTGGCCGCCATTGCGCTCGTCCTGAGCATACTGTCCGCGTTCAAATTACGGAGGTCCGATTATGCAAGTATTTAAAACAGCCCTGCGCATCATTCGCAGCAAACCGTCCTTACTTATTTATGTCCTTATGCCCATCATGCTCACCTTTTTTTACATGGCTTCCGCCCCCACGGCCAGTTCGAGTTTCACTCAAACACCCGTTGTTTTCGCAGTCGAAAATTTGGATCACGACAACCCTCTCTCTTTGGCATTGGAAGAAGTCATGGCACGTAACAACGAGCCTGTGGCTTACCCCGCTGATCCACAAGTGCTGCGCAATCAGCTTTTCTACATGCGCATCAATTATGTTCTGACCATTCCTCAGGGCTACTTTACAGATTTCGTTGATTATGTGAACGCCGGCCCCGATCGCGCCGGCGATCCTCCACAGCTGCTGCGCATCGAAAGTGCGGCCGCTCAGTCCAAACAGATGAATGAGATCGTGACCCGTTTTCTAACAGTCGCTGCAGTCAAACTCAGTGCGGATCCCACACAGAAGCTTGAGCTTCTGGCTGCGGATCTTGTTGAAAGCCTGGCTGCAGAAACCCCCGTACAAGTTATCAGCGGCACTGAAAACTGGAGCTCCGGTCGTGACTTTTTCTTCCGTTTTTCTGCCTATGGCATTACGGCTACCATGATTATGATCGTCGGCTTATTGTATTATTCCTTCCGGGACAAGAAAGTTTTACCCAGACAGCTCGCCTCTCCCACCTCTTACAGCAGGATCAACTTCGGTATCGGCGCAGCACTCGCCGTCCTGGCACTCGCGCTCTCACTCATTTACATCCTGACCGCTTTCGCTTATTTCGGTGGGCCGATGCTCAACCCGTCCGGCTTGCTGGCCATGGCGAACCTCTTTATCTATACGCTTGTCGCGCTCAGCTTCGGCATTTTGATTTCTTCAGCCATGAAATCGGAAAACAGCGTCAGTGTGTTGGGAAACGTCCTTCCCCTGGCCTTTTCGTTCTTTGGCGGAGTATTTATCCCATTACAGTATCTCAGCAAACCGGTCCAGCAGATCGCCAACTTCCTGCCCACTTATTGGTACACTAAATCCCTGGATGAGCTGGGAAAGCTCAGCTCATTTGATTGGGACAGCATCAAAGCGATCCTCAACAATTACTTGATCCTGGCTGCCTTCGGGCTTACTTTTGCCCTCACAGCCATGGGTATCAGCCACTATTTAAACCGCCAGAGCGGAGAAAATCTGGCTGTCAGTAAGAAGTATTAGTTTGTTTTCCAAGAAGACGCTGCGCGATGGGTAAGCGTTTTATCACCGGCAAAATCGCCAGCAGTATGAGCAGATGTGCGCCTTGTACAAAGGGCAAAAGGGTCATACGTGTCAGGAGCACGGTCCAGTAGGGATTGCCCTGCATCTGCGAGAGCCACAAGGTCTGCAAGGCGACTGAGCAAATCAACGTCACCGCAAGCCAGGCGAAAACCACGGTTTTCGCTTCGAGCTTGTTTTTAAAAGCCATCATCACCAGTCCCGGCAGCAATCCTGTGAGCATGGAGGTAAGGGTGAAGCCGGGGTGAAAGCTCGCGCCCATCAGGTTGATCATCACACCGATCAAATCCGCGGAGATGCCGGCCATACCTCCCGCGACGGGTCCGAGCAGCAAGCCCGCCAGCACCAGTGGAATCGCGCCGATGCCAATGCGGATGGACTGCCCCCCCAAGGCCATGACCGAGGCAAAACGTGTCAAGACAACAGACAGGGCGGTTAAAACTGCTGCCGACGCGAGGCTGTGAATGTCGAGTCTGGGTTTCTTAAAAGCTTGATGAATAGACATATAAAATCCTTCCCAATGTGTGCTTCACATAGAAAGGCTCTATGTGACAGCGGGAGGGGTGTGCCACCGCAAGGTTAAACCTTTTCGTTCAGTGTCCATCCCTAGACACCAACACTTTACGCGACAGACCCGCTCTGTCAGATATCGGACCGCACCTCTACGGCGCTCTGGTCCGATAGTGAATTTGTTTTCGTGCTGACGTCCTCTTGGCTGTTATAGCTGTTGACCCGTCAAACGGGCTCATTGTACATTGAAATCCGGGCCTTGTACAGCAATTCCAAGCCTCGATTCCAGGCGGCGATTCCAGGCCTCAGCCCTGCCACTCCGCCAGGCGCCGCTCACCCTCCAGCCCCTGCAGCTCCGTAATATCCTGGCTGACCTCCAGCACCCCCCTGTACTGCCCTTCACCGTCGCGCAAGCAGAAATATTCAATCATGATCTTTTTACCGTGCAGGGTGATCCAGAAACGGGCGTGATTTTGCCTACCCTCCCGGAAGGCCTGGATAATGTCCTCGACTTTGGCCAGTGATTTCGGCGGATGACAGTACCGGACCTCTCGGCCGATCACCGCGGGACTGCGCGGGAAAATCCGCTGCGGTGGATTGTTAAAAAAAACCACCCGATCATGCTCATCCACAAGGGTAAAATCGACAGGCAAATGACTCAGAACCAAATGCAGCTGCCCGAAGCTGAGTGCGCCTGTCGAAGTACTGAACACACCCGCCTCCTGCGGAAGCGGCGTGCTATCCATTTCCACCACTTCCTTGCGGACATCGAAGGCGGTCGGGTATGCGCATGACTGCTGATACATCGACGCCCAGTCAGAATCGTCCAGCAGTTCTGCGGCAGCCGTAAAAAGAAATTGCTCTTCCTTATACGGGATGCTCGCGTAATAACTGAAGAGTTTCCCGGCTAGCAGGTTAATGTCCTGCGCAGTCGTGGTCGTGGTGGGTTCGGCCAAAGCGGCCAGAATCTCCCTCAAACTCTCGCCTGCTGCGTCCTGCCAGGCCCAGAAAATGGACAATGCGGCCATGGCCGGGTCTTTTTGTTCCAAAATCGGGAAGAAGATATTCTGCAGCCGGACAAAATGGCTTTCCATTTGCCGCAGCCCTTCCAGCTTCTGTGTAATTGCTCTGTCTCTCTCCCTGGTCCGGTCCCGCAGCAGGAGCGGCCGGACCTGGTCCAGCAGATTGAACATACCCTGATGCTCCGCACGCAGCTCTGCCAGAAAAGCTTCGCTGGGCTTGACATACTTATCTTCAGCAACAGCCTGTGTCGCCAGAATGACGCGCGGGACTGCCTCGATAACCTCGCTCTCGGGATAGCCCTTCTGCAGAATCTGCCAGAACGCGCGGAAGATCTCCAGGCTGGTGAGTCCGGGGAATCCGGATTCATGGCTGTGGTAGGCCTCTCTTGGGTCGTCTCCCTGCAGGAGTGATTCAATATAAGCAACAAGTGTGTCTATACGTTTTTCAGATTCGGACTTCATGGCAGCGGTCCCTCCTCAATTGATTGATGACAGTCCCGGATGCGGTTATCTGGACGCTGACTTGTATTTTTTCACAAACGCAGCTGCCTTGGCGGCTGTAGATCGGCGGTGGTTCGCCTGCTGCTCTTCCGCGAAAGCCAAGATTTTGCTCTTATTACCGGAAACGGCAAAATAGTTCCCGAAACACGTGATCACGTGTCCGATGAGAATGTCCCGGCACTCCGGAGATGGCTCTCCTTTGCCATAATAGGTGTTTTCCGTTACCCGCATCAGACGGGAAGTGATATCATCCTCTTTGTCCGGTCGGGCCATGATTACCTTCCAGCTGTTGCCCACCACCGTCGCCGCAGTGATCATCGACGGCGACTGGATCTGGTCAAAGTACTGCTCATAGATTGAATCGAACTGTCTTTCCGTGTCGACGGCTAGCAGCTTGGCAATCGTCTGGAGAGCGCCCCATTTGATAAAATTATTGTTGCTGTCGATTAGTCCGGCAATCGACTGAAAATAGGGATACACCAGTGAAGGATGGGTTTCACTGACCTGCCTGATTACTTTGTCACAGTAGAATTTGGTGCTTCCTTTGTCCTGTCGGATGATTTCGAGCAAGACAGCGATGATTTCCGGGTTTGAGACAACAGAAGCGCTGAACCGGGCCAAGTCAGGTTTCTCTTTTATCAGCGCTAACCATCGGTCTGCCTCATGGCTGTTTAAGTCCATAGTACCCATGCATTCTCCTTCGCCGGCGTACCGGTCACTCACGGCGGTACCTCAGGTTCCACTTCCATTGTAGCCTGTGTTATCAGGTAACAAAAGCCACTCCGAGGTCTGTTTAGCGGCCTGGCAATTTGTTATAATACGCAGGGTCAGATTTGTTGGGAAGCGAATCCGGCCACGGAGGAAGAAATGAACACAATTAATAAATTACTGCGTAAAGTAGCTTGCCTGCTTATTTCAGTGCTGCTTAGCCTTTCTTTGCTCAGCTGCCGGAGTATAGCGCCGGCACAAACAACAGACCATGCAGAAAGTTCGAATTCCACACCCAGACTAGAGCAGCTTAACAGCACGGTCACCCCCGCTTTCAGTAAAGATCTGGAGCAGATGTTCAAGGACAGTTACGCGACTGTCATGGGCGAGCCGTACGAAATCGTCCGTT
>CAYNZF010000059.1:0-12417 GCA_964401615.1 uncultured Oscillospiraceae bacterium | reverse complement strand
GGTGAATCAATTCATTCAGTCTCAGCAGGACATTCAGGTCAGCACTCACGAAAACTCCGAAATCGAGTCCCTCGTCTTTCGGTCCAAGAAAGCCATTCCTGAAGCGCTGCGTCTCGTCACCATCGCTGAGGTCGATGTGTGCGCCTGCTGTGGAACGCAACTGAAAAACACGGGAGAAATCGGCGTTTTTATCGTAACAGAAGCCCTGCGTTACAAGTCCGGTGTCCGTATCGCGGCTTTGGCGGGCATGAGGGCGATTCGCTATTTGAATGCGCTTCAAAACAGTGCCCGTGAAGCATCCCGGCTCCTTTCTGTAAAACCGGTGGAAATCGGGGCCGCAGTTAAAATTGTCCAGCAAAAGCAACAATTTGCAGAGAGCCAGAACAGCCGCCTGAGCCGGATGTTTTTTGAAGCACTCAAAGCTCAGATCACAGCAGACATGAAGCAAACGTATCGATATTTCATCGGTTTCAGCGACAAACAAGTCAAAGAGTATTGCAAAATAATGTCGGAAGAACACCAAGGGGTTCACATCGGCCTGCGCGCCACAGACGAAGCGAAACGACTGCAATACTTCGTTGCCTCCGGGAATGTGGATCTGCATCACACTGTGGAACTGATCAATGTCGCTCTGAATGGAAAAGGCGGCGGACGAGGCGGTTTCGCCCAGGGGACCATCGC
Source organism: uncultured Oscillospiraceae bacterium (assembly GCA_964401615.1). GTDB lineage: Bacteria > Bacillota > Clostridia > Saccharofermentanales > Fastidiosipilaceae > JAXGQD01. The sequence goes on along the minus strand of CAYNZF010000059.1, from coordinate 11,736 downwards.
TGTTGACTATGCAACTGCGCGCAGCTACTTTGACGTCGTTTGCAGTGGCTTAGATACTTTGATACTCTGATTTTATTCATAAAGTTCAACTTAAACATGATCGATCGAAAGAAGGAAAATATGAACTCTGATAATAAACAAAACAAGTCTTCCCTGCTCAAGGTCTTCCTCATTGCATTGCTGGCTGTGGCAATCTTTGTTGGCTTATATTTTACCTACAATTATCTTGCGCAGAGCAATGTAGACAAGGCTCAATCCGGCCAGACCCTCCAGCCTGAAAGCAGTGCCGCAGAGACTGAAAAAGCAGCTGTCAGCCAAAACAGCTCGGAAACTGGCACGGCCAGCGCAAGTGCTGCAGCGGATTACACCGCACCGGAAATCACGATTACCGATCCGGATGGAAATGCTCTAAAACTGGCCGATTTCAAGGGTAAAACCGTGGTCCTCAATTTTTGGGCTTCCTGGTGCCCGCCGTGTAAAGCTGAGTTTCCGGATTTCCAGAAGTTCTATGATGAAAATAAAGCTAACGATGACATCGCCATGGTCCTGGTCAATTTGATAGGCAGTAACGGTGAAACCAAAGCCAATGCCGAAGCGTTTATCAAAGACAACGCCTATACGGTCCCCTATTATTTTGATGTTGAAGGCCAAAGCGCTGCTGCGTATCAGGTCGCCTTTATCCCCACGACTTACATCATTACGCCGGACGGGGAATTGTACTACCGCAATGAAGGCATCATGTCTTATGACAAACTCGTTGAAATGACAAAGAAAGCCGGCGAATAATCATGATTTATTTACTCTTGTTTCTTGAAGGGATACTCGCCTTCGTTTCACCTTGCATTTTGCCGATGGTGCCGGTTTATCTGGTTTATTTGGGCGGAGATGACCGTATCGTCGTTGAGCAGGACAAAAAACTGTTTCAGCGCAGAGTGCTCAATACACTGGCGTTTATCCTGGGCTTCACCCTGATATTTGTTTCCCTGGGCGCAATCGCCACCGGCATTGGCAGTTATTTGAACACACACATGAATTCCATCCGTAAGGTTTCCGGAATCATCATTATCCTGATCGGTATATACTATCTGGACCTTATCCATCTGCCCGAGCGCTGGAAAGCGCTCTTTGTCAGAAAAAAGAAAAATGAAAGCGATGATGTGGTCAAAGAGGGCGGGCTGCTGCGCAGCTTTCTTTTCGGCCTGGCTTTTTCGACCACCTGGCTGCCGTGTGTAGGCACATTTCTGGCCTCTGCCTTGACCCTGGCCGCCAACCGGAACACCGTTTTCGAAGGCATGGGCATGCTCTTCATTTTTGCCATGGGCCTGGGGATTCCTTTTTTGATCACAGCACTCCTGTTCGAAAAACTGCGCAGCACCTTCAGTTTCCTGAAACGTCACGGAAAAACGGTCAGAGCTGTCAGCGGAGGCCTTCTCATCCTTTTGGGTCTCAGTATGCTGCTGGATTTACAAAGTTTTTACATGGGACTGTTTAATTAAAACGAGGCAAAAATGGCGCGAAAAATTATGCGGACGAAAATCTGGGCCCATCGCGGGGCATCCATCGTTTATCCGGAGAACAGCATGGCTGCTTTTGAACGTGCTCTGGAGCTGGGTGTTGATGGTTTGGAGCTGGACGTACATCTAAGCAAGGACGAAGTGCCGGTGGTCATACATGACGAAAGCTTCGACCGTACGTCCGCCGGGAGGCACACGGGACGCGTTTGTGATTATGCGTGGGAGGAATGCCGGAATTTTAATCTGGCTTTGCATCATCATGACAGGGCTCATCCTTTGCCCTCTTTACAAATGGTCCTGGAACGTTTTAAAGACACGCAGCTTAGTATCAATATCGAATTAAAAACGGACGTTATTGTCTACCCGAATATCTGTGAAAGAGTGCTGGAAGTTTGCGATCACTGCAGCTTCCCCAAAGACAGGCTGCTTTTTTCATCGTTTCATGCGCCGACGCTCGAGCATCTGCATGAGCTGGATCCGACGCTGAAGATGGGCTTTCTTTTTAAGAAAGTGTTAAAGAAGCCTGCACTGATTGCCGAAAAAGTCGGTGCCATCGCCCTGCATCCCCATTTTGCCTTGCTGTTTTTACCTTTTTATCTCGGTGCCGCGCGGCGAAAATATTCAATCAACAGCTGGACCGTGGATCATCCGCTCGTCATGCGTTTGTTGATTTGGAGAGGTATTGAGGGTTTGATCACGAACGATTCCGCTCTGGCTTTAAAAATCAGAGACGGCAGACAAGCGAAATAGCCTGCCCGCAAGCGGCTATTAATCGTGTCAGCGCGAAGATGCACGGCCAGGCGAAGCTATTTATTTAAGTGTCGGAATAAAATTTATGGCTTCGATCAGCCCCAGCTCTTCCATTTTTTTACGCACCCGTTCGATGTCATTCCACAAATGAATTTTCATGTTGTTGTTACGCAAAATGTAAGCAGGATGGAAAGTCGGCAGGACCAGCATACCGTCTTTTTCAATGAAGCGACCTCTGGCTTTAGTGATTGGATCTTCATTTTCACAAAAATAATTGAAAGCCGTAGCGCCCAGAAGCACCGCAATTTTTGGTTTCACCAAAGCAAGCTGTTCATCCAAAAGTGGTCTGCAGCTCGTGGCTTCCTGCTTGCTGGGTTTACGATTATCGGGCGGCCTGCATTTAACAATATTGCAAATATGATAATCTGCCTCGCTCAGCCCTTGCGCTTGAAGCAGATAGCTCAGCAACTTTCCTGAGCGGCCCACAAACGGCAAAGCCTGTGCATCTTCCTCCGCACCGGGACCTTCCCCAATCAAGACCAGGGGTGCCGCCAGAGCGCCTCTCGAAACGACGACATTTGTTCTCGTTTCACTTAATGCGCACACTCGGCAGCTTTGACATTTTTGAACGAAATTTTGCCAATCGTTTAACACGCGTTTTTCTCCGTCCGCCATTACGTTTCAGCCTACAAAACGATCATGGCGAAACTGTCGTCATGTCTGGACCAATCCGGATCGGAACGCAACGCAGGTAACTTGGCCGCAATGCTTTGACCATCAGTTTCAAAAGGACCAAAGTGTTCCCCGATGCACATCGCTTTGATATCCCCTTGTGAGACAAGCTCGTGTAGATATTGGCGGCAGAGGAGGCGTGATTCCTGTAATTCAGAGTCTTGACCGGCGCCATGCACGATTTTTGCGGCATGAACTTTTAAGCGATGCAACATGTTGATTTCAACCTTCAAACGCGTCAACAAAGCCTCATTTGAATTGAATTTTTTATCCAGACGTACTACTACAGTCGCCATAATATCCTCCTACACAATCTATCTCGATTGTATCACATACATTTACTGTGGTTTAACATTGTTCCGGCTGTTTCGGGAAAATTTAAATGGTATAATTTCGGCCGGAGGTTGAAATGGAACAAAATTATAAATATGAAATGCACTGCCACGCCCGCGAGTATGGTTGGTGCGCCAAGGTCCCTACGGAAACATTGGTCCCGGCTTATGCCAATGCCGGTTATCAAGGAATTTGCATGACCAATCATTACATCGATTTCGCTTTTGAACTAATGCGCGCGAACACTTGGGCCGGTAAAATCGATTTCTATCTGGAAAGCTACCGGAAAGCGAAATTGCTGGCGCAGGCTTATGATATGGACATCATCCTCGGCATGGAAATCCGCTTTACAAACGATGATTACAATGATTTTCTGGTCTATGGTATGGATGAAGATCTTCTGTACCGATACCCGGACCTATACAAGCATACCCCTGCGAGTTTTAAGCGTTTTTGCGAAGAACATGGCTTAATGATTTTTCAAGCCCATCCCTTGAGATTATTGTGTCATCCCGTCGAGCCTGAGTATCTTGATGGATACGAAATATTTAACGCTAATCCTCGCGCAGTCAATAACAACGATGAGGTTGAGATCCTCCAAAAGCAAAACAAGCTATTGGGAATCGGGGGCTCAGATTATCATCAGCTGCCGGATTTAGCCAGAAGTGGCTGCATTTTTCACGAGCGCATCCGTGACGGAAAAGCATTGGTCAATGCCTTCAAGAAGCAAGCCGCCCATCCTGCGGAACCGGTGTTTGAAATCATCAGACCTCACTAGGTGCAGAATATTTTCTAATCAATCTGAAACGGTGAAGGTTTGACGGCAAAAATGACTGATGCCATCACAAAAGCGGTTGAAGTATTCCGGAGTTTGATCGTGTAAATAATGCGAAAAGAGCAATTTGTTTTCGGGACCGAAAATTTTCACATTCCAGATGCTCTGGCAATCGCTCTCTTTTTTGGGAAGGCATTTTTTCGGACTGCTTTCCGGCCACTGCAATAAGTCCGCTTTCTCAATAAAACTTTTGATCTCTTTAATTTCGAGAAGGCTGAGTGTGCGCGTAAAATTGCGATTCCAGCGATTCGACTCCTGCCATTTCAGAAGTCGCTTCTCAAGATCGATCGATAATTTCACGGAACCTTTGGGATTGATTGTCAACTCAGTTTCCAACAAAGTCGCAGATTGCAGCTCCGTGGCTGCTTTCGCGCTTGCTTTCATTCACTTTCCTCCCCTTGCAGTAACGAAATGGTTTTAATGACCGCTTCCCTGCTATCCCCCCAAGGGGCATCAAGCTTGCGGTAATCGTGCTTATTGACAAACCATTGCAGATCATCTTCCAGCTTTTTAATTTGTTTCTCCAGAACTTCTGCTATACTTTCTTCCAATTTCGACCGCTCATTTTCTTTCAGCTTCACAGCAGCGGTCACACTCAGTTCGGCAGCGTGCGGTATGCACAATTCTTTCAAATTCCTAAATCTTTCTTTAAAGTTTTCATCTTTTTCGTACATATGTAAAACACTATTATAATAATGATTCATGCGTTCTTGCAGTGATGCGCAGCACAAACAACTTTTATCATTGTGAAGTGCCTCTCTAATTGCGTCGGTTTTTATGCGCTTTGATCTTGTGAAGCGGGTTTTCACGGAGTTCTGACTCAAGTCACGCAACTGTCCGCGCAGAAGCAGTTTTCGCACATCTAAATGTGATTGTAGCATTAACGCAAGCCCAAGGCTATTGAGACCGGAGTGAGCAAGTTTATAAAAGTGAGTCTTACAAAAGCCGCTCGCGTTGCTTTTCATTCTCACAGCCGGTTCCATCAAGGCCGGACCCAGGTAGTATTTCAGAAGTTCTTTTTCATAGGCCTGTCCAAGTTGGCAAAACGGACAAGCGCTTGCTGCCTCAAACGCATCGTTTATGGCAATGGTATAAATCGTTTCATCCATGCGCGCTCAGCTCCCTCTGCTCTCGAAGATTGACTTTCTGAACATTCGAAGCACTGCTTTCGCTCTTCACCAGGCGGATGGCTCGAACATTGACGGCCAGTACATTGATCGAGGTATATTCTTCGACGAGCTTGCTGACCAAGAGCTGTACTCGTCCCAGGACATCTTGAGCGTTATGCCCAAAATACAAGGAGAGCTGAATGTTGATGATCACACCGTAGACTTCCTTACTGAGTTTACAACTGAGCATCTCTGCGACACCCGGCAAACGTTCCACGATCAAATCGATCATGTGGCTCATGGCCTCATCCGACATTGAATAGGTTCCCAAGCCCGAAAAGGTAGGTCTCACAACCGTCCGTTCACTCTCCGTCGCGACCGTCACCACACCGCGTTCACGGTCCATCCGCTTGCGCAGTCGACCCAAGGGATCGGCAAAATAACCCGAAAACTCATGCTTTATTTCCATGCTGGGCACGGGAATGGTGTGTTGTCCTGCACTCATCCGGGTGTGCTTTGCCAGACGCCGCTCTTCTTCGGTGCTCACATCTTCAATTCGTATCAACATGGAAGGCGGATTGAGCCATAGCGCCTCGCAGATCTTATTCAACATGGAATCAGAGGTGCCTAAGATCATCAGGGTAGTGGGATGATGTTCAGATAGGGCGCGGCGCATATTGGCCGCCCGGGTACTGTCCATGAAAAGGGCCTGCCTGACCGATTCGATTTTAGTTTTCGCACGTTTGGCCGAAGTTCCCGCCACGATTCTGGACCCATTGATCAGCAAGCCATCATCGATCAAATATTTGATGTGATTATCACGTGCAACTTGAATGGCCCGGGTACTCTTACCTGTGCCGCTGGGACCAACAAAAGCGACGACTGCAATGCGTTTTAAATTTTCCCGCAATGCAGCATCCATTTTACTCTGGTCCTGGAGCTGCCGATTCTCAACGACGGTTTGAAAGCGATCGATCGGGTTGAATTTTTCGCTGCTTTTTTCAACTTGCTGAAAAATCAGATTGCCCCAGGACTCTTGACCGGCGGCTTTTTTCTCGGCATCCGATTGTTCGATACGACCTTGCAGATTTTTAAGCGCCGCCACAGGATCGCTCTGATCTGTGCCGGGCGTCTTTTTCTTTCGTTTGCGAAACCAATCAAAAGGCAAGGCCACTTACTTCAGTCCCTCATCTCTCCCAGTTGTGAAAAACTTCTTGAACATCGTCGTTATCTTCCAGCATGTCGATCAATTTTTCCATTTGGGTTTGCGCGGTCTCGTCCTCGATGGCGATCCAGTTGTCCGGAGTAGGTTCCACGCCGCTTGCCTCAAAATGATAGTTTTTAGCCTGCAGTGCGTCTCGCACCGTTTCAAAATCGTCCGCCTCTGTCAGGACTTCATAAACCTCATCTCCGGCTTCGAAGTCGTCTGCCCCCGCCTCGAGCACATCGAGCATGACCTGTTCCTCATCGTCAAAATCTTCACGCAAAATGGTCAGATGCCCTTTGTCCTGAAACATAAAAGAGACACAACCGGTCGTACCCAGATTGCCTCCGTTGCGATCGAATAGATGCCTGACATCCCCTGCAGTGCGATTGCGATTGTCTGTCAAGGTTCGAACCATCACCGCCACACCGGCAGGTCCATAGCCTTCGTAGATGATTTCTTCATAGTTTTCGGATTCGCCGGCACCGGAAGCTTTTTTTATACTGCGTTGGATGTTGTCATTGGGCATGTTGTTGGTCTTGGCCTTGGCGATGATGTCTTTCAACTTCGCGTTGCTCTCAGGATCAGGGCCGCCGGACTTAACCGCCACCTGAATTTCTCTGCCCAACTTTGTGAAAATCTTTCCACGCACAGCATCGGCCGCGCCTTTTTTTCTCTTGATATTATTCCATTTAGAATGGCCGGACATACATTTCCTCCTAATAAAACTTAATTCGATTTTAGCACAACTGTAATCCGCTTGACTATTTTCATCATTAAAGCTTTATGATTTAGTTTTTCGGCAAAATAAAGCCGCTTTGTTTTGTGATACAATAGAGCAATTCCAAGCACGAAAAGAGGTCAAAACCATGCCGCAAGAAACGGCTGAACACTACAATTACGAGGCCTTGAGCCTTAAATTAAATAGCCTCCACATCTACGTGGGTCTGGCCGATGATCCTGTGATTGCCCGAGCTATTGCGCTCCTGGATTCGTTAGCTGAAAAAAACAAGCTTGAGCAATGCATCGTATCCGCTTCAGTTTTTTTGAACGCTTTGATCAAACACGGTCAAGGATTGGCCTGGCGTGATTATTTGATATTTAAGCTGATTACGGATGTCAATCCTTTTTCGACCTATTTTTCCGAAAAACAGTCCAACACAGAATTCGGTCTCTGGTTGACCGAAGCCTGCGCCCTGGATCTGAGCACTTTTCAGGACCTGGCCATGTTTTCACTGGAGCATGTCACCCTCGATCTCAGGATCCGGGCCATTGCTGAAAACAACGCGGTAGTTCTACAGCGTTTACAGGATGTGCCGACCTGGCCGCGCAGTCTGGGGGAGAAAGGCTTGGAAAGTCTTGTCAGCGATTCTGAGGCAGGCCTGAAAATGTGGCAATTGTTCAGGGATTCACTCACTGAACCCAAAGCCTGGCAGCGCTTGGCTAAAGCGCTCAGCTATTTCCACAGTACCAACGCTTGCGGAAATTTCTGTTTCAATCGGGTTTTCAAGTGGACCGACGGATCAGAAGCGGCCCTGTTACCTGTCGCAGCAAAGCGTCAAATGCAGGACCACAGCTTGTACGACTACACTCAAACGCTCGAGAAGTTGAGCACTAATACAGCGCGCTTCTTACGAGGAGAATCTGCTGAAAACGCCCTTTTGTACGGCCCAAGAGGGACCGGAAAATCGTCATCGGTCCGCTTGATGATCAGACGTTTTGCCAAATCCGGCTTGCGCCTCATCGAAGTGCAGCGTGAACAACTATCCGATCTTCCGAAAATATTTGAGCGAATTCACGCGCTGTCGATGCGTTTCGTGATTTTTATTGATGATCTCAGTTTTGACGAGATGAACGACGACTACACCCTCTTTAAAAATATCCTGGATGGCTCCGTGCTCAAACAACCCGACAATGTCCTGATTTATGTGACTTCGAATCGGAGGCATCTGGTCAGTGAGAATTTCACGGATACCGACAACGCGCTTTATGCGAACGATGTGCGTTCTGAACGGCTGTCTTTGTCAGAACGTTTTGGTCTGCGCCTGCGCTTTGTCACCCCCAACAAGGATGACTACCTAAAATTGATCCGGCACGTGCTGGCCGAACATAAGATCGTATTGACGGATGGTGAACGTGAGAAAATGGAACAAGCCGCCCTGTCCGACTCCGCCAACGAAGCCAGTATGACGCCGCGCAACGCGCTGCGCTTTATCCGCGACTATCTCGCGAAGGGAGAAGTACATGTCCTCTGATGCAGAAGAAAAATTAGTTAAAGAGGTGCGCCGCCGGCGTACTTTTGCCATTATTTCTCACCCTGACGCGGGTAAAACGACCATGACGGAAAAGCTCTTGCTCTATGGGGGCGCGATTCATCTGGCCGGTTCGGTCAAGGCGCGTAAAGCTTCGCGTCACGCCACTTCTGACTGGATGGAAATTGAAAAGCAAAGGGGCATCTCGGTGACCTCTTCTGTGATGCAATTCGATTACATGGGCTATACGGTCAACATCCTTGATACGCCGGGACATCAGGACTTTTCAGAGGATACCTATCGTACGCTCTTCGCTTCGGACGCCGCGGTCATGCTGATCGACGGTGCTAAGGGGGTGGAGCCGCAGACCATCAAGCTCTTTGAGGTTTGTCGTCTGCGCCAGATTCCGATTTTCACCTTTATCAACAAGATGGACCGTGCCGCACTTCCCCCCTTCGATTTGCTGGATCAGCTCGAAAAGGTGCTGGGTATCTTTTCATATCCGATGAACTGGCCAATCGGCACGGACGGCGATTTTCAGGGCATATATAAAAGACCCGAGCAGGAGGTCGAGTTATACATCGAACGTTCAGGTAAACACGGAGCACAACAAATTGCCCGCTCCAGTTTCAAGCGCGAGGACGAAGCGTTGAAAAACCATCTGGACAGTCATTATCGACACAAGCTCGATGAGGATTTGGAATTGCTGGATATCGCCGGCGAAGCGTTTTCAATGGAGCGCATTCTGAAAGGTGACCTGACCCCGGTGTTCTTTGGATCAGCCATCACGAATTTTGGGGTTGAATACTTTTTACGGGCCTTTTTGGAAATGGCCCCATCCCCCACAGCCAGAAACACCACCACAGGCCGCGTCGAGGCGACACGCCCTGATTTCAGTGGTTTTGTGTTCAAAATTCAAGCCAATATGGACCCCAACCACCGCGACCGCATCGCCTTTTTACGCATTTGTTCAGGTTCTTACACGAAAAACATGGAAGTGACCCACATGCGCGAGAAGAAGAACATTCGACTGGCCCAGCCGCAACAGTTTCTGGCCCAGGAACATAAGCTGGTTGAGGAAGCTTTTGCCGGGGATATCATCGGGCTCTTTGACGCGGGTAACTTCAGGATCGGCGACAGTCTGTGCAGTCCGGGGAGTCAAATCGAGTTCGCGGACATTCCGGTCTTCCCTCCCGAGCACTTCGCACGCATTCAGCCGAAGGACTCGATGAAACGCAAGCAATTTCTCAAGGGCATGGAACAATTGTCTGAGGAAGGCGCCATACAGCTGTACAAACAGCCCAACATCGGTACTGAGACCTTTATTGTCGGTGTGGTGGGCGTGCTGCAGTTTGAGGTTTTGGAACATCGCCTGAAGTCGGAGTACAACGTGGACATTATGCAGAGCGGTTTGAATTATCGTTTTGCCCGCTGGGTGACGGTCAATGGGCAGCTGCTCTATGACGCCTCGGTCCTGGAAGATTTCAATCTCACTTCCACGACCATGCGCGTGCAGGACAAACACGACGCCTGCGTGCTCTTGTTTGAATCGGACTGGGCCATCAATTGGGCCTTGGAGCGCAATCCCTCGATCAAGCTGCTGGATATACAGTAAAAAACCCGGCCTCAAGGACCGGGTGCTTGTGGAAGTTTTCAGTAGTTGGCGGGATGAGCTCGTTATTCTACCAGTCTGGACGTGACTTTGGGATCGAGCAGAAATTCTTCCGGAAATTCGTCGTTGTTGATATCGAAGACTTGCAGTACGGTCAATGTGGCCATGTCCTTATTGCCACCAAAATTAAACTCATCGAAGGTAACCTGGAGCAGGACCAAGTCAGACAAGGGGATATTGCTTCTGTTCTTTATATCGTCGATGTAATCTGCATCAGCAATGAGATCGTTCCTCAGGCTGAACAGGTATACTGGTGTGCCTTGAGATTGAACCGCTTCAATTTCCTGTTTGATGGTGGCAACCACACCTTGTGTCACCTCAAGTCCGTCTTCATAATCCAGCGAGAAGCTCACCATTCCATCAATAGTTGTATATTCATATTCATCAGGCCAGAGGCTCTCGAATGTACCCGGAGCTACGTCTTCCCAAGCCACTATTTCTGCGCCGGGAGAATAAACATCATCCAGATTGACAAAAGGCAAAGCCTCACCTGCCCATTTTTCACGTTTTTCCGCGACGGCTGTGGCTTCAATTGTAGAGGAATTAATACCCAGTACTTTGGCAAAAAAGTGTTCCACGGATTCATTGACCGTTACCCTAACCCTTTTTTGGGGGATGTCCGGTGTTATGACCCTGCCAACACCGCTATTGGCATTTAAATCAACAAAATAATTCGCTGTGGTATTTACTTTGGTCGTGTTGGGTAAATCCATGGCAGCAGCCAGAGCGGCAGCATCGGCCGTTTTTTGAAGGTTGGAACGTGAATTGGCCATCAAGCCTACGTCCACCACCAAAGCGGCAAAACCAAGCAGGACCACGAGCAAGAGTGCGAACAAAGCGATGGCTTGACCGCTTTCGTCTTTTTATAATTTAAATACGTTTTTCATAGTATCAGTCCTTCCTCAAGCACTAAAAGGCTTTACACAACAGGAAGTCACACAAACATTAACTGATCTTTGGGATTGACCTCACTGAACGCTCCGGCATTTCCCTCGACGACTGATTGAGCATGCCCCACGATGGGGCTGATGGTCCAGGGCTTCATATTTTCTAGTTTCATTATGACACGATTGTCAGCATCAATAAATAGAACATCAATGGGAATTTTCATAAAAAAACAGTGGATGCTGTTACAGGGCTTAATCAGCAGTCCTTCACCCTCCTCTAAGGTTTTTCCCATTAGGCCCAGCAGACGCTGCGAAAAACTGTCCGCGATGCAGAGTTTCTCAAGCACGATTTGACCACTTGTCTGATTGACGAGCTGTGCTGTTTTCATCATAACCTGCCTTTTAAAACATTTTGACCGTCCGTCTGCGCCTCGTCCAAGCTGTACTT
>CAYNZF010000058.1:900-12617 GCA_964401615.1 uncultured Oscillospiraceae bacterium | reverse complement strand
GGGGCCTGGCTTGGAGCAGCCTGATACGGAGCCTGAGTCGGTGCGGCCTGATAGGGAGCTTGAGTGGGGGCAGCCTGATAGGTAGCTTGAGTGGGGGCAGCCTGGAAAGGTGCCTGACTAGAGGTATCTTGATAAGCAGCCTGGAAGGGTGCTTGAGTTTGAGCTGCCGTTGGGCTTTGATAGGAACTGTCAGTTGATACCGCTTGAAATGGGGCTTGAACTGCAGCAGCCGGCTCACTGCTTGTATAGGCACCGGTAGCTTCGTCAGCCTGAAATGGTGCTTCCTGCCGGACCGATTGCGTGGCAGCAGCGGTGGACTCAGAGATCGACTGTGGAACTTCACTGACAACATCTGCGACTGTGTCAGAAAGAGGTAAGCCTGTTTCCGGGTCGAACTTCGGTTTATAGTTATCTGGGTATTCCATAGAGAGTCCTCCTTCATAAGTGCATGTATAGTTTAAAATTACCCAACAATAGTCGAATCGTCAAGTTAATTTTTGCATCAGTCACATTATTGTTGTATTTAAATATCAATATTCAATTATTTATTGCCAAACACTTGAGTGTCCACATCAATGCTCATCCAATACAAGAAAAAACACGACATAAGCTCATTCGCTCTCATCTGATTTAACAATGGGCCTTTTTCGGGGCAAAAAAATTCCATCCATATCCAAACCGCAGTTTTTCAATGAATGGAATCTTATCTGGTCGGAGTGACAGGACTTGAACTTGCGACCTCGTGCACCCCAAGCACGCGCTCTAGCCACCTGAGCTACACCCCGACAACGTTTTAAATTTTATCACAAGATGTATTTCTGTCAATCGCAAAATTAAATTTTGTGAGCGACCGGTGATCAGGCGTGACGTTTGGACGGGTCCAGACGTTTTTCCACCCATCCCAGCAGGAGGTCAGTGATCACGGCCATCAAAGCCGTGGGAAGAGCGCCTGCCCAGATGATCGGTGCACCACCTGCTACATTGATACCGCGGGAAATAATGTCTCCCAGACCGCCGGCCCCGATAAATGTACCAATTGCGGTAATTCCGATCGCTATGACAATCGCGTTCCGGATACCGGCCATAATAACTGAGAGCGCCAGCGGCAGCTCAACCTTAAGGAGAATTTGGCCGCGAGTCATGCCCATGCCACGCGCAGCATCGAGCAATTGGGCATTGACATTTCGCAGACCCGCATATGTATTTTTCAGGATAGGCAGCAGTGAGTAAAAGAAAACCGTCACAACTACGGTCGTAGCGCCCAGGCCAAGACCTAACATAAGTATGGAAAGCATGGCTAGAGAAGGAATTGTTTGGATCACATTCGCCACAGTAATCACCCATTCCGCCAGCTTGTGACGACGTGCGATGAAAAAGCCCAGAGGTATTGCCACGATGGCGGCAAAAGCAACCCCGTAGACCGCAATCAGAAAGTGACGCCGAAACTGTTCGAGCACATAGAGCCCATTTACTTGATAATATTCAAATATTTGTTGAATCATTTTTTAGCTCCTTCCATAGTCGTCCAATTTTCGCCGTACTGTACCGGCCAATCTCCGCGTTCAGCGAGCGGGACCACATTTTTGCCTTCAAAATACTTGTTTTTCTGTAGGAAACGGCGGGCGACCGTAGCAGGTTCAAGCAGGTCTTCATCCGATTGCTTGTTAAGCGCGGCCATGCCCGGACTGTCTATAGTATCCTCTAATTTCAGTAGAATGGTCTCCAGTTCAGGCCAACGTCTCAGTGAGTCTTTGGTCACGGCAGGAGACGCATCATAGGGCGGAAAAAGGTGGCGGTCATCTTCAAGTAAAACAAGATTGTAAGAGTCAATGCGGCCATCCGTCGAATAGCCTAAAACAATGTCCATATCTCCGCTCTGGACCGCCTGATAGACCAAGCCTATTTCCATGGGCAGCAGATCACCGAAGTCAAAACCGTAGAGTTCCAGAAAGCCCTGGTAACCATCACCCGGCCGCGAGATCCAGGAAGTATCAACGCCAAGCCTGAGCTCATCCGAAATTTTTTCCAGGTCGCTGACCGTCTCGAGGTCGTGCTCAGCCGCGAAAGCTTGGGTGACCATAAAGGCATAGGTGTTGTCGAAGCCGTACGAAGGAAACCAAACCATGTCGAATTGTTCATCGTAACCGCGGACAACTTGCTGAAAGGCGATGCGCGGGTCTGTTTCTGATTCCAGGCCGAGTTCGCCGGTAAGCGAGGTTCCTGTGTACATAGCGCCAGATACGTTGCTGTCTTCGTTTTGCAATGTTTGAATGATCAGCATCGTGGAGCCCAGATTGTTAATCAATGAGGTATCAACGTCAGGCATGTAGTGTTCTATCATTTGGGTCATGATTTCGGCCAGAATCTGGCGCTCAGTTGTATTTCCACCGGCGACAATGATGCCATCTTCTACCGAACCCGCGCCAAGACCGGGCAATGAGCAGGAAGACAAGAGTACGACCAGACTTAAAGAAAGGGACAAAGTAAAAAATCTCCAACGGGAGCGAACTTTAGTAAACATCAGGCATACTCCTTTCTCGCGCTATGCGTTCGGGGGCGAACTTTCTTCTCCAGAAAACGCAGCACAGCATCTGTTAATATGGCCAGGGCAGTGACCGGCAACGTGCCCCAGATGATCGCGTCCTGATTGAAGTTGTTCAAGCCGGTAAAAATGTAGTCACCAAGACCACCGGCGCCAATGTAACTGGCCAAAGTCGCCCAAGCGACCACGTAAACACCCGAAAGACGTATGCCGGCCATGATCACAGGTGATGCAAGAGGCAGCTGCACTCGGCGAATTATTTCTCCATATTTCAGACCCATGCCCTTGGCGGCATCCAGGACGCCGGGGTCTACGCTGCTCATACCGCTGAACGTGTTTCGTAAAATCGGTAGTAATGAGTAAATAAAGAGCGCGATGATTGCGGGAACCTTGCCTACGCCAAAGAGAGGAACCATGATGGCCAGCAAGGCCAGAGAAGGAACTGTTTGAAGGACAGAAGCGATGCCGACGGTGATTTTTGCGAGGCGCGGCGTTCGGGTCAAAAGGATACCGAGCGGTACCGCAAGCAGCACACCAAGCAAAAGAGCAGCCATTGCCATAAAAAAATGCTCGCTGATTTTTTCAAGTAGGTCAAGCCAGTTGTTTTGCAGGAATTCCATTATTTCTCACCTCCGGCTTCACCGGCAGAAACGCTCATATCATCGGTTGAGCCGACCAGCTCAGAATCTGCAGTCTCCGGAGTATAATCACCCCAAAAACCTTCATAAACCAGATTAACGATGGAAGAACGAGTAATCAATCCGACCAGCTGATGCTCATGATTTACAACCGGAAGATTGCGGTATCCCAGATCGTTGATTGCATAGATGGCGTCACGTATTTTTGTATCTTCATAAATAAAGTTGGCGTGGCTGAGGTAGTCCTCGACTTTGGCAGTGGCAGGAAGACGGCGGTTTATCTTGAAAATATCCAGCGTGCCTTGAAGAACCCCGTTTTCATCCGTGACGAAAATCGTGTCAACTCGGTTTTTGTGCATTAGGCTGGCCGCTTTGCTTATAGCTAAGTCGGTCCTTGCCGCGACAGGCTCGCGCAGCATGAAGCTTGAAACCGGTTGGTAATCGAAGATCGCTTGATTCAGGCGGTCCTGGCCAATAAGATTGACGACAAAATCGTTGGCGGGATTACTGAGAATCTCTTCAGGTGTTCCGAATTGAACCACCTCACCTGAATCCATGACGACGATACGGTCGGCCAGGTTCAAGGCTTCGTCCATGTCATGAGTGACAAAGACCACCGTACGGCCCATCTCACGTTGAAGTTCTTTGATCAAGTTCTGCAAAGAAACTCTTGTGATAGGGTCAAGCGCACCGAAAGGTTCGTCCATCAGAATAATTTCCTGGCCGGCTGCCAAAGCGCGAATCACACCAATACGCTGCTGCTGGCCTCCTGATAATTCAGAAGGGTAGCGGTCCAGAAAATCTTCAGGCAAGTCCACGCGACGAATCAGGCGCAGGGCTGTTTCGCGGCACTTCTCTTCACTCCACTTGAGCAGTCGAGGCACCATGACAATGTTTTCGTAAATGGTCATGTGCGGCATCAGACCAATCTGTTGGATAACGTATCCAATTTGGCGTCTAAGTTTGGCCTCTTCGATTTTTTGAGTATCTTTGCCATCGATCAGGATAGTACCCTTGCTGGGTTCGATCATGCGGTTGATCATGCGCATGCAAGTGGTTTTTCCACTACCGCTCATACCGATTAAAACGATAAATTCTCCGCTCTCAAAGCGCAGGTTCACGTTTTTTACAGCATCCACGGTTCCGGAAAAAGTTTTCGTGATATTTTTGAGTTCGATCATTAAAGGCTCCTTTGATAAGTCTTTCGTTTTTTTGAAAAAAATAATTTTTTTCAACTGGATGGATTACAAAATATTTGTAAACACTAGAAATATTGCGAAATGCCTTTTTAACTTACCATGCATGCGGCTTTTTACAAAATTCTTGCTTTGTTCGAACTCACAATTTCAATAAAAATGCGGCGTGATTCAGCCTCATTTATTGCTTTTTGAACAGATTATAATTATGGAATAGAGAAATTATTCACGCGGAAACACAACATAATCTATGCGATCTGTCAGAATTTTCGGGAATTTTTACAAATCCGCTGGTCGGCTGCGATTGAAAAAATCACGACCAATGGTCAGTTTTTTAGTCCGTGGATTTTTTTCGCGGTTTAGAAAAAACGAAGTCACGATCGTGCTTTTCCATTGAATCTATAGAAAGCATGAACAACAAGCGCTGAGCAGACTCAAAAATAGGGATAATGACTCACCCGCATCAGTAGACGATCAAAAAATAGATGACGTAGAACCAACTCAGTAAACCGTGGAAAATGGCCCAGCCGATTGATTTCCATGTGACATAGCTGATGACCATGGCCAAAGCGCAGCCGAAGGATATGCCATTTTTTACAGTTTTATAAATGATGGGCCTTGATTTGTTATTGGAATCCATAGCGCTCCTCTTCTTTATTCAAAAGCAGCCGTATCTCCGGCGGTCGCATTGCAAGCCACAGCAGTCACACTCACTCTATACACTATGCTCTAATATTTGTGTTCGCACTTGATGGGCACGGCTTCTACCTATATCAGAAAATATAACTGCTTTAAAACTCAATGACATCAAAATAATGACGCGAAGCTGATCATGTGACTCTGCAAAATTGTCACATCGTCGGCTGATTCTAATCTGGAAAAAATCAAAGCCGCAGCGTTGAGGCTGCGGCTCATCTTTAAGTTAATGCATTATGCGGGTGTCAGTCTCTGAAATGGCCACCGTCACGTTCGCCACCGCCACGACGCTCGCCGCTGGGCTCGCTGCTTCTGCGCTCACCGCCACGCCCGCCATCACGCCGATCGCCACCGCGTCCACCACCGTCACGTCGATCACCACCGCGTCCGCCATCACGGCCGGGACGGAAGTTACCGCCGCCACCGCTGCTGCGAGGCCGTTCAGTGCGTTCGGGTTCAACATAACCTTCAGGTTTAGGCATACAATCGCGCATGGACAAGTTGATGCGGCCCTGATCGTCGACTTCGTTGACTTTTACAGTCACGAGATCGCCGACATTGACGACGTCTTCAACTTTTTCTACTCGATGCCAGGCCATTTTTGAAATATGGACCAGACCTTCTTTGCCGGGTAGGAATTCAACGAATGCGCCAAACGTCATCAGACGCGTCACACGGCCTTCATAGACCTGACCGGGTTCCGGATTGGTCACGATGCCACGAATGATGGAAAGAGCCTTCTCACCGCCTTTAGCATCGATACAGCTGACATAAACATGACCATCTTCTTCGATGTCGATTTGAGCACCGGTTTCATCGATGATGCGGTTAATAACTTTACCGCCTTGTCCGATGACTTCGCGGATTTTATCCACAGGAATTTGGGTCTGCAGAATTTTTGGCGCGTAAGCCGAAATTTCTGTGTTGGGTGCGGGCATTCTTTTCAAAATGACATCGTTGATGATTTCCAGACGACCTTTTTTAGTCATGGCAAAAGCATCGCGGATGACGTCATAGCTCAGACCATCCACTTTGATATCGACTTGAATGGAGGTGATGCCTTCCGTTGTTCCGGCCACCTTGAAGTCCATGTCACCGAAGAAATCTTCGATGCCCTGGATGTCCATGAACACGATGTAGTCTTTGTCGTCATCAGGATTGGTGATGAGACCACTGGAAATACCGGCGACCGGTCTCTTCAGAGGTACAGCCGCATCCATCAGCGCCAGGGTCGAAGCACAGACGGAGCCTTGTGACGTCGAACCATTGGACATCATGATTTCCGATACCGTGCGGATCGCGTACGGGAACTCTTCTATTGAAGGTAAAACTGGAATCAAGGAACGTTCCGCGAGGGCACCATGACCAATTTCACGACGGCCGGGTGAACGGTTGCCTTTGGCTTCACCGACCGAATAGCCGGGGAAATTGTAGTGGTGGATATAACGTTTGGACTCGTCGTTGTCCAGACCATCCAGAATTTGTACTTTTGACAAAGGCTGCAGGGTGCAAGTCGTCATTACTTGTGTCTGTCCGCGTTGGAACAGGCCTGAACCGTGCACGCGAGGCAATAAACCTGCGTCGCAGCTGAGTTCTCTGATGTCATCGAGACCGCGGCCGTCGACACGTGTGTGTTCGTTCTTTAAGTACTCGCGGACCACTTTTTTCTCGAGCTTGTACATGGCCTCACCGACCATAGAGACCCACTCAGGATTAATGCTCTCAATATGAACCTTCGTTTCAGCTTTAATGGCTGAGACATTAGCGTCACGTAAGGACTTATCAGCACTCAGAACACCCGCTCTGACCTTTTCATAGGCAAAAGCGTTGACGGCTGCTTGCAGCTCGGCGTCGACAGCGGATGAGACGTAAGTGTATTTTTCCTTGCCGATTTCAGCGACGATTCCTTTAATGAAGCGGCACATTTCCTGAATCACCTGGTGGCCTTTGATGATGGCGTCCAGCATGACTTCATCAGGCACTTCGTTCGCGCCGGCTTCGATCATGCACACTTTTTCTTCGGTTCCGGCCAGGGTGACTTCCATTTGGCTGAGCAAGCGCTGTTCCTCGGTAGGGTTGATGACGACTTCACCCTCAATCAGACCGATTGAGACGGAAGCTGTGGGGCCGTTCCAGGGAATGTCAGAGATGGATACGGCAATGGAGGAGCCTATCATGGCCGCAATGTCAGGAGGGCAATCTTGATCGACTGACATGACCAGGTTGTTGATATTCACATCATTGCGCAAATCATTGGGAAATAAAGGACGCATGGGGCGGTCGATGGCGCGTGAGGTTAAAACAGCCTTCTCGGTCGGACGACCTTCGCGCTTGATGAAACCACCGGGAAACTTGCCGACGGAATACATCTTCTCTTCATAATCTACACTCAAAGGGAAAAAGTCGATGCCCGGACGGGGCTCGTTGGATGAAGTAGCGGTCGATAAAATGACGGTTTCGCCATAACGGATGAGACATGAACCATTCGCGAATTGTGCGAAATGACCGGTTTCCACGATAAAGGGACGGCCGGCTAGTTCAGTTGTAAATACTTTTTTCATGATTTTCCTCCAAAATGAAACGGGTTGACATTAATACCCGTTATTACACTTGGCGGTAGTTTGTAGAGTCCGTACAGTTCTTGATCATAAACTGTACCCAATCTACCATCCACTACCAAAGCGGAAACGGGCGGTTAAAAAGTTGGTGAGACCCTGAAGCCTCACCAACCAACTAACTTACTTTCTGATATTCAGTTTCGCGATGATTTCACGGTAACGTTCGATGTCAATTTTCATCAGGTAGTCCAGAAGACCCCTTCTCTTACCAACCATCATCAAAAGGCCACGACGGGAGTGATGATCTTTTTTGTGCTCCTTAAGATGTTCGGTCAGGTGGTTGATGCGTTCTGTGAGCAATGCGATTTGTACTTCCGGTGAACCGGTATCACCTTCGTGTGTCCCATAATTTGTAATCAGTTCTGTTTTTCTAACTTTGTCCATCTGTATCTCCTTCTTGTATCCGTCAGCAGAGTAGGGGTCGGACAAACCCGTAACCATGTCTGCGGTAAACTCCGATAATTCTAATTGAATATCGCGCAAAAAGCAAACACTAGATTTTGTTTGCCTTAATTATTTGCTAATTCAAAATGAACCCGGTCTTAAGCTGAAAACAACTATATTTCCATATTAAAATCGAATTCCGTATTGTTCTCGACTTCCGCGAATACTTTGGCAATTATTTCGAGCGCCGCGTTCAGCTGCTCATCAGTATGGGTCGCCATAAAGCTGGTTCTGAGTAAGCAGGAATCCTGCGGGACGACAGGCGGCAAAACGGGATTCGTATAGACACCGGACCGCAGCAGAGCATTACCGGTGACCAGGGTCTTGAGTGCCGTGCCTGTTAAAAGCGGGATGATCGGGACCAGGTCATTGCCGCTTTCGCGCACATTGACATAGGGGGTTTCCTGCAGGCGCTTCTTCATGAAACGTGTGATTTCATGCAAACGAGTGACACGCCAAGGTTCTGCTTTGAGGATCTCCAGGGAACATTGAGCTGCCGCGACCTGCCCCGGAGGGATGCTGGCAGAAAAGATAAAGGGTCTGGACGTATGCTTGACGTAAGTGATGACTTCCTGTGATGCGACCATACAGCCGCCCAGTGAAGCCAGACTTTTTGAAAAGGTGTTCATGATGATGTCCACCTCATCCACCAGTCCAAAATGGCTCGCGGTACCACGACCGCCTTCACCCAAAACACCCAGGGAGTGCGCGTCGTCCACCATGATGCGGGCTCCGTACTTTTTACCCAGCGCCACGATTTCGGGGAGCTTACAAATCTCGCCTTCCATACTGAAGACACCATCGGTGATGATTAAAATACCCTTATCTTCAGTAGAGTGTTGTTGGAGCTTTTTTTCCAGATCTTCCATATCGTTATGCTGATATTTAAAAGTCTTGGCAAAAGAAAGCCTGGTCGCGTCGACGATGCTGGCATGATTCATGGAATCTGATAAAATCACATCGTTGCGTCCTGCAATCGCAGAAATAATGCCCAGGTTTGACTGAAAGCCGGTCGAAAAGGTCAGAGCGGCTTCTTTTTGAAGAAACTCGGCCAGATTTTTTTCCAGTTCAACGTGGATGTCCAGGTTTCCATTGAGGAAACGAGATCCGGAACAACCGCTGCCATATTTCTCAATGGCCTGAATGGCGGCTTCTTTGACGCGTGGATCAGCAGTCAAGCCAAGATAATTGTTGGATCCGAGCATATAGGTGTGGCGTCCGGCCATCTCCACCTCGGTGTCCTGTCCACTGGTCAGCATGTGAAAATAGGGGTAAACGCCTAAATCGATGGCGTTTTGAACGCGGTCATATTCTTTGCATTTTTGAAATAAATCCATTTAAATTCTCCTCATTGATTCGCTCAACGAAACAATTGTCGTATCTTTTACGAAATATAGCATCTCAATGCATGCGTGGCAATTATGCCCATTTAGGCTTTGTGCAGCACTTTCGCTAAAAATTCCCGAGTGCGGGCTTGCTTTGGTGCGGCGAAAACTTCCTTGGGCGAGCCTTCTTCCGCGATCACGCCTTCATCCATGAACAGTAAACGGGTACCGACTTCGCGGGCGAAACCCATTTCGTGTGTGACGATAAGCATCGTCATCCCGCTTTTGGCCAGATCCTGGATAACGTCCAGTACTTCGCCGATCATTTCGGGATCGAGTGCTGAAGTTGGTTCGTCAAAAAGCATGATTTTGGGGTTCATGGCCAGGGCCCGGGCAATAGCGACACGCTGTTTTTGACCACCGGACAGCTTGTTGGGATACTCATACGCTTTATCGATCAAACCGACACGCTTCAGCAGCTGTTCAGCCTTTTCAACTGCTGCGGTTTCTTTCATCAAACCAAGGGTCGTGGGTGCCAAAGTGATGTTTTTCATTACCGTCAAATGAGGGAATAAATTGAAATGTTGAAAGACCATCCCCATCTGGCTGCGAATCCGGTCTACTGCAGCGCCCGGGTCTGTGATGGAGCTGCCGTCGATGAGGATCTCGCCTGCAGTGGGTACTTCCATTAAATTGATGCAGCGCAAAAGAGTACTTTTGCCCGAACCGGAAGGACCGATGATCACGACGACTTCGCCCGCGTCAACATGCGTGCTGATGCCATTCAGAACGTTAAGTTCGCCAAAGGATTTCGAGAGATTATTAATGTCGATCACTGCGTCCCAACCTCCTCTCCAGTTTTCTCAGAATTGACGAGAGGAACAAGACGATGACCAGATAAATCAGAGCCACGGCCAGATAAGGCATCGAAGCATCATAGGTAATGTCCTTGATGTTCTGACCTGCGCGCGTCAAGTCCGTCAAACCGATGTAACCCGCCACTGATGTCTCTTTCAAGAGCACGATCAGCTCATTGAACAAGGTGGGTAAAATATTTTTGACCGCTTGTGGCAAAACAATCAGTTTCATGGACTGGCCGTACGACAAGCCCAGTGACCGTCCGGCCTCCATCTGCCCTTTATCGATGGATTCAATACCGGCCCTGAAGTTTTCAGCGACATAGGCACCGGAGTTGATACCAAAGGCAATCCCCGCGGTGAGAATTTTATTGACGTTGACATTGGCAAAAATGGCGAAATAAATCACCATGATTTGAATCATGACCGGTGTGCCGCGTATAACGGTGATATAGAGATTGGCCAGCTGATCCAGTGCCTTGATCGGAGCACCGGCTTTGTAAGCCACACGAATCAAACTCAACGTCAAACCGATCACAATCCCTAAAGCGGTGGCTATCAGCGTCATGGCAAAAGTATTGCTGAGGCCTGTTACAAGCCAGTGATAGCGTTGATCGGCAATGAAATTGAGCCTGAATTGTTCACTGAGGCTGCTCCAGGTGGCGGGGTTGAAGGCACCGGCCCAAGCCGCCAGGACCAGGATCAGCGCCAGCATGATCCACGAAGAGTAGTCTTTACTCTTCCCTTTTCGGCTCAGGAGCGGGGCCTTGTTTTCGCTATTTTTTTCCACGCCAACTCCTTAATCAGGCCGCCTTGTAAGATACCTTGCGAATAACCACGACTTGTTTGGCATCATCCACGTAAGGAATGGAGAAATCCATGTTGACTTTACGTTCTTCGGTCACGGTCATGCCTGCAGCGATGAAATCGATTTTTCCGGCGGCCAGCGCAGCCGGTAAAGCGTCAAACGCCATTTCTTCCACGACCAGCTCTTTGCCCATGTCTTTGGCCAGTTTAGCGGCTAATTCAATGTCAACACCGACGATGCCGTCACCGACTTTGTATTCGTAAGGTGCGAAGCCCGCTTCGGTACCGATGGTGAGCTTACCGCCTGCGGCGCCAACGTTAAAGTCAATCGATTCAGCTTTGATGGCCTCATCTGAACTGTATTTTTCTTTGATGGCCTGAATGCTTCCATCGGCGATATAGGATGCGATAAGTGTATTGATTTGGTCGGTCAGCTCCGCGTTGTCTTTCTTGATAGCGAGTGCGTAAGCTTCAACCTCGTATTCACCGGGCAAAATCATCAAATCGTCGTTCTTGGCGATAAATTTGGTGGCGGGGCCTTCGTCCATGATGGCGAAGAGACCGAGCTCTTTGCCGAGCTTTCGGTGGTCGCGC
>CAYNZF010000058.1:0-890 GCA_964401615.1 uncultured Oscillospiraceae bacterium | reverse complement strand
ACCTTGCTCTGTTTCAGTTCAAGAATGGCATCGGTATATTTCTCCAGCTGATGCACCTGTTTTTGGACATTATCCTCACCGACCAGGTCTTGCGCGATAAAATCGCCCATGGTGCCTTTTTGAACCGAAATCGTCATGGTTTTCAAATCATCCATGCTGCTGATGGCTACTTCTTCAGCTTTTCCCCCACATGCAAACAGACTCATACCCAGAACAGCGGCCAAAATTGCGGCAATAGTTTTCTTCATTTTCATTCCTCCAAAATATACATATATACATATCTAAACTAACGATTGAGGATTATACCACGACTCACCCTTGGTCAAAAGCCACAGACTACTGTAAAATCAGAAATTATCGGTACCGATAAGTGTGTCGACGATGGAAAGAAGCATATGGTAGAGAATTTTTCAGCACTTTATTACACAAATCCTTATCAAGACCGTTTTACCGCCACGGTTATGTCAATTGAGCCCGCCGGGGACGCATTCGTCGTGGTGCTCAGTCAAAGCTGTTTTTATCCTGAAGGTGGAGGCCAACCCGGTGACCGGGGTTACTTGTGTTTAAACGCAAGCCCGGACGGCAATCGATGGGAAGTCTATGACACGCGCATGGTGGAAGATCAAGTCGGGCATTTTTGCCGGCTGGTGGATGGTCTGTCTGTGGGGCAGGAAGTCAGCGGACAAATCGACTGGACGCGTCGGTATGAAATGATGCAGCTGCACAGTGCGGAGCACATTTTTTCAGGCCTGGTCAACAAACATCATGGCTACAATAACGTGGGTTTTCACATCAACGAAGAGCTCATGTATTTTGATTTTGACGGTTATCTGGATGAGCAGCAGCTGCAGGACCTGATAAGCGCGGTGAAGGGCAGGGGTCTTGACGTA
>CAYNZF010000057.1:0-12802 GCA_964401615.1 uncultured Oscillospiraceae bacterium | reverse complement strand
AATGTTTGACAGTATTTAGAGATTTTCATATAATCACCACGTAGATATTGCTTTAACAAAAAATTGATGAAGAAGGCAGCCAATATTGCGGAATTAACTCAGTGGTAGAGTGTCACCTTGCCAAGGTGAAAGTCGCGAGTTCGAATCTCGTATTCCGCTCCAAATCTATCACTGCGGTGGTAGATTTTTTCTTTGTACAGGCAATCCAGAGGGAGCTCAGATTAAAAACTCTTCTCCCGTTAAACAGATGCGCGTAAGATGAATACGGCATCTGATGGACAGCGACATGATTGTAGTATACTTATAAAAATGTCATCCGCGACGGAGGTAATTATGTCGAGTGTCAAATTAACAAACATCATAGAAACGTTCAAACTGGAACGTATTACGGACTTCGGTAATACCGATGAAATTCTCATTTCTGTAGCCGATGTAACTCGACCCGGTCTCCAACTGGCAGGCTATTTTGAACATTTCGGTCCTGATCGTATTCAGTTGCTCGGAAACATGGAAGTCGCGTTTCTGGAACGATTGAGTTCGGAGGAACGCTTCAAACGCATTGATGCCCTTTTTGCCAAGGGGATTCCCTGCATGATTTTATCCCGCCACCATAATATATTTCCTGAGATGCTTGAAGCTTCGAATACTTACCACATTCCGGTGCTGCGCACAGATGAAACGACTTCAAGCTTTATTGGTTCGGTTGTGAAATTTCTCAACGTAGAGCTTGCCCCTCAAACAACCCTGCATGGTGTTTTGGTTGAGATCTATGGTGAAGGCATTTTAATGCTTGGAGAAAGCGGCGTCGGTAAGTCTGAGACTGCCATGGAAATCGTCAAGCGCGGTCATCGCTTGATCGCGGATGATCTGGTTGAAGTCAGACGCGTTTCGGATACAACACTGCTGGGTCAGGCTCCGGAGATCATCAGGCATCTCATTGAAATCAGAGGCCTGGGCATTATGGATGTCAAAGAAATGTACGGGGTTTCGTCAATCAAATTACAGGAAACCATAAACTTCATCATCAACCTGGAGCTTTGGGACGAGAAAAAGGTCTATGAGCGTCTCGGAATCAATCAAGAGTTCACCGAAATTCTTGGAATACAAATTCCCTCAACGACCATTCCGGTGCGCCCGGGGCGTAACCTGGCGATCATCGCTGAAGTGGCAGCGATCAATTTCCGCCAGAAACAAATGGGTTACAATGCGGCGAAAGCATTGACCGAGCGTCTCTTTGGAAAAAAAGAAGTCTGAGAGACCTGCGAGAGTGAAACGAAATATGTCTCCAATTATCTGGCCGAAGGCCATTGATCAAGAAAGAATTCAGAAAAAAGTCCTGCTTGCTCCTTATACGACGATGGGCGTCGGAGGCCCTGCAGACTATTTTTTCGTACCTGAAAACAAAACAGAACTGCGCGAGGTGCTTTTAAGCAGCCAGGCCGCCGAACTTCCTTATCTTGTCCTCGGTGGCGGCAGCAATTTGATTTTCAATGATGCCGGTTTTCGCGGTCTGGTGATTTACTTGAGACCGGAGTTTCACGATTTTTATTTACTGTCAGAGTCCGAAAGCAGAAAATTCCTGTCCGATTGCCCCGTCTCAGACATTCGACTTGCTTGTGACTCAAGTGAGGCCGTACTGCATTTTGATAACAAAAAACATCGCATCCTTTATGCGGACGCCGGTGTCGTCACCAAGGCCTTGTCATTGTTCGCTGCCCGTGAAAGCTTGTCCGGCCTTGAATTCGCCTGTGGTATTCCCGGCACGATAGGAGGAGCCTTATTCATGAACGCGGGCGCCTACGGTTCTTCGATGGCTGATGTCAGCCTGGCTGCGGATTACCTTTCAAAAGACGGACAGTTCGCGCGCTCTTATGCTCAAGCACAAAAATTTTCTTACCGTAACAGCATATATCGCGAGGCGAAGCACATCGTGTGCGGCGCTTATTTTATATTGGAAACTGACGACGTGAGCCAAATACAGGCACGAATGGACGGATTTAATGAACGGCGGATCAGTACTCAACCACTGGAACTGCCCAGTGCCGGTAGTGTGTTCAAAAGGCCGGAGGGTTATTTTGCCGGTAAACTGATCATGGATGCAGGTTTGAAGGGAAAACGGATCGGTGGGGCCGAAGTCTCCACCAAGCACGCCGGTTTTATCGTCAATGTGGACCATGCCGGGGCGGAAGACATCAAAGCTTTGGTTGAGTTCGTGCAGGCAGAAGTGCTCGCCCGTTTTGGCGTTATGCTCGAACCTGAGATCAGAGTTTTGGACGAGTACGGAAAAAATTTGTTTCATTGATGATTTCCGATGATTCAGCGACAAAAGACAGATTATATTTGAGGTTAAGATGAAAAGTTATAGCAAGGAAATCAGGAACATGCTGGCTAATCCTGAAGAAGGACCGGAAATTGTCGTCATTGGCGGCGGTACCGGCCTGTCTACGATGCTGCGCGGCCTGAAAAAATACACTGAACGGCTCACGGCAATCGTCACGGTGGCGGATGACGGTGGATCCTCAGGTTTGCTGCGTAAAGATTATGGTATCCTGCCACCCGGCGACATCCGCAACTGCCTTTTGGCTTTGGCAGACACTGAGCAGGTCATGGAAAACCTGATGAATTATCGTTTTACTGAGGGCAGCTTGGCGGGCCAGAATTTCGGCAATCTATTTTTGACTGCTTTGACCAATGTTTCCGGTAACTTTTACGATGCAATCCGCAATTTCAGCTACGTTTTGGCCGTAGTCGGTCGAGTTTTGCCTGTGTCGCTGACGGACCTCAACATCTCCGCTTTACTGAAAGACGGGAGCTTGATTGAGGGGGAATCAAAAATCGGTGAACGCAAGCCCGATATCAACAACCCGATTGACCGTATTATCATGCAGCCGACCGATGCTGAACCTTTGATGGAAACCATCGAGGCAATCCTCAACGCGGATTTGGTGGTGCTGGGACCGGGCAGTTTGTACACCTCGATCGTGCCCAATCTGCTCTTTCCCGGAGTCGTCAAAGCTCTGGCAGAGACCGAGGCGACCTGTGTTTACGTTTGCAATATTATGACACAGCCTGCCGAAACGATTGGCTTTACCTGCACTGACCATGTGAAGGCCATTTTAAAACACAGCGGAGTGTTGGAGAATAATCATTGGCTGGACTATTGTCTGGCCAATTCGGCACCAATCACTCCAAAGCTGCAGGAAGAATACGCCAGAACACAGTCACAGCTCGTGACCAACAACGCCGAGGAACTTTCTCAATTCAACGTTCAGCTGCTGACCAGACCTCTGGTGACGGTAACGGATGGAAAAATTCGTCACGATACCCACATTTTGGCACAGACTTTAATACAACTGGCTCTGGATGTACAAGAGAAAAAGCTGCTTGAAGCCAAAACCAAGGTTTTCAATCGTGAGGAATTACTTTGAAGGAACTTACAGTCAAGCGTAAAAGCTTTTCACAAAACATCAAAGACGAGCTGCTTGCAAAGGTGGTAGACCGCGAGGCGTCGCGCATCCTTCTGGCTTTCGCCCTCATGACGACCGCCAAATTCAAGAATCAGAGTGTGCGTTACAGTCTGGCCTATCGACCCTTTGTGTACGCCTTAAAAAATACCCTGATGGATGAGTTCGGCATTGATGCGCAGCTGATCGAGGGCAAAGGTATTTCCAGCATTGAAATCACAAGCGAAGCGGATGTCCAGACTCTGCGCCAATGGCTTACGGATCAATACCTTTATGAATTTGCACGTGGACGGGTCGGTGTTGATCCTGCCTCATTCAATGAATCAAACAAGCGCACGGTGCTGCGAGCCCTCTTTCTGTCATGCGGATCTCTGACCGAACCAAGCAAAGCATATCATCTGGAGTTTTCGGTGCACCGCATCAGTCTGGCAGAATTCACTCAAGCCCTCCTGAAAGAATTTGATATTCGCAGCGGCATTTTGAAACGTTACGGTTACAATGTCCTCTACATCAAAGATGCCGACAATATTTCTTCGGTCCTGGGTTTGATGGGCGCATCCACCGGCCTGCTTCATTTCGAGTCCGGTCGCGTGACCAAAGAAGTAAACAACAGCGTCAATCGGGTCGTGAATTGCGACAGTGCCAATGCACGGCGCATTGCTGATTCATCAGCGCGTCAGATGGATTTACTGGACCGCCTTAAACAGGAAAAGGGCTTCGAGTTTCTACCGGAAACCTTGCGCGAGACAGCTGAAACCCGTCTGGACAATCCGGGTTTATCCATCAGCGAGTTAGGGGCCATCCAGAGTCAGGCCATTGGTAAATCAGGAATGTACCACCGTTTAAAGAAGCTTGAACAAATTGCTGAGGAGATCTTATGCCTTTAGAAATTTGCTTGCTGGAACCTGAGATTCCTGCCAATACCGGCAATATTGCCCGCACTTGCGTCGCTTTAGGCGCAAAACTGCACCTCTGTGGTCCTTTGGGATTCAGTATTGACGACAAACACCTGAAAAGAGCCGGCTTGGACTATTGGTACGACCTCGATTTACAGCTTTGGGACAATATTGAAGACTTACTGGGGCAATTTCGCGGCGGAATTTTTTACGCCAGTACCAAATCTCAGCAAGTTTACAGCGAGATCAGTTATCCTGAAGACTGTCTTCTGGTCTTTGGCAAAGAAACCAAAGGTTTGCCGGAGTCGCTTTTACAGGTACACCCCGAGCGCTGCGTCCGCATCCCCATGCGCGACCGCTTTCGCTCGCTGAACTTGAGCAATTCCGTTGCCATTTTGGCATACGAAGTGATGCGCCAACACGCTTTCCGCGGACTTACCGCGAGCAGCGACTATTTTGCCGAAAATTGAGGTCATAGCAGAGGCTTCGTGATTTGCTTTCATCGCTTCAAATGCTTACAATAGAGCCCGTCTGAGGAACATTTTAACAGGATGACACTTTAACTTAAGCCAGTGGAGGCAGATATGTTAGACATACAATTAATGCGCAGTAAGCCCGAATTTGTCGAAGAAAAGCTCAAAATTAAAGGCTTTGACATCAAACTCAGCGATTTTTTGACGAAAGACAAAGAACGCCGGGACTGCATCGCCAGGGTCGAGGCCAAAAAAGCTGAACGCAATCGCAATACCGCGCTGATTCCTCAAATGAAAAAAGCAGGTGAGGATGTCACGGAAACTTTGCTGGCGATGAAGCTTTTATCTGACGAAATAAAAGAACTGGATGCTTATCTGGGCGGCCTTGAAGCTGAAATTAACGACTTTATGCTGTCCCTGCCCAATCTTCCGGCAGATGATGTAGTGGCCGGAGGAAAAGAGAACAATGTGGTGGTGGAAAGCTTTGGCAGCAAGCCGGAATTTTCTTTCGCTCCTCAGCATCATGTTGACCTGGCCGAACGGCTCGGGCTGATCGATTATGCCCGCGGCGTCAAACTATCGGGTAACGGTTTCTGGATCTATAAAAATTTCGGTGCTCGTTTGGAGTGGGCGCTCTTAAATTACTTTACTGAAGTGCATTTACGTGATGGCTACCAAATGACCTTCGTGCCGCACATTCTGAACGAAGTTTGTGGTTTGACGGCCGGGCAATTACCCAAGTTCAGAGACGATCTTTACTGGTTTCAAACTGATGCCAATGAAAATAAAGCGCAATTCGTCCTGCCCACGGCCGAAACCGCGCTGGTCAACTTGCATCGCGATGAAATTTTGGATGAAAGCGTCCTGCCTTTGAAATATTTCGCCTACACACCCTGCTACCGCAAGGAAGCCGGCAGCTATCGCGCGGAAGAACGCGGCATGATCCGCGGACATCAGTTCAATAAAATCGAGATGTTCCAGTATGCTCACCCCGATCATTCGGAGGAGGCGTTTCAGGAACTGGTCAAGAAAGCTTGTGACTTAATGAGCGGATTGGGCCTGCACTTCAGATTGAGTAAACTCGCTGCGGAAGACTGCAGCGCGTCGATGGCGAAAACCTATGACATCGAAGTGTGGATTCCCAGCATGAACGATTACAAAGAAGTCAGTTCAGCCTCGAACGCGATGGATTATCAGGCCAGACGCGGCAACATCCGCATGCGCAAGGCCGATGGCAGCATGGCTTTTGCCCATACTTTGAATGCATCGGGATTGGCCACTTCACGTATTTTTCCCGCCATTCTTGAGCAGAATCAATGCGAAGACGGTTCAGTGCGCATCCCGGATGTTTTACGAAAATACATGGATGGGATGACTCACCTGCGTGCTTGAGCGCGGTGGTAAGCATTAAATGGGTGTGTCATGCTGAAAAACCTGAAGTCGGAAGAGCCTCAAATAAATGAAGGCGCCGGCACCGAAGTAATTTTGAAGCCGTCGTTCGTACATCGCCTGCTCAGTCGCTTTATTGTTGATGACATGACCCGCGGAAATCCTTACAAATTGTTGACGAAATTCTCTGTACCTCTGTTGATCGGAAACATCTTTCAACAGCTTTACAATACGGTCGACAGTATTGTTGTGGGTCAATTTTCCGGACATAAGGCCCTGGCGGCTGTAGGAAATGGATTTCCTTTTATTCTGCTGCTCAGTTCCTTGTTCGTTGGGGTTGGCCTGGGCGCGATGATCATTATTTCACAGTACGCCGGTGCCAAACAATATGAGGATTTATCGCGGACCGTCGGAACCGTCTACCGCTGCATGCTGATTGCGGTAGTCCCCATGAGTATCCTCGGTATATTTCTGTCCAGACCGATAATGCTTCTGATGAATGTACCTAATGATGGCACATTGGATTTGTCCGTCCTGTACATGCAGGTGATATTCGCGGGATTGATCGGTTCGCTGGGTTACAACATGAACGCGGGCTTGCTGCAGGGAATAGGAGACTCACTCTCATCACTGATCTTTCTGCTGACGGCTACATTTCTCAATATTATTCTGGATATTTTACTGGGTGTCACCTTAGGTATGGGCGTATTGGGCGTCGCGCTGGCGACGATTATCGCCCAGTTTGTTTCCTGGATTGCCGGTATCATTTACATCAATAAAAAATATCCCTATATGAAAATCGACTTTAGAAATTTGGTCTACGACCACGAAATTTTTAAACGCGCGATGAAGTTGGGCATCCCTTCAGGCATACAACAAGCCCTTTTTTCGGTGGGAATTTTTGTGATCACCGGCCTGGTCAATGCTCAAGGCTCAGTTTTCGCGGCCGGTTTCAATGGGGCTAACAAAATCGACACCTTTGTGTTCATGCCCTCTCAAAGCTTCGCTATCGCAATCACGACGTTCACCGGACAGAATTTCGGTGCCAAAAAGACCGAACGCATTTTTGCCGGTGCGAAAGCAGGCTTTATTTTGACCGTATCCGTCGCGACGATTATCAGCCTCATCATTTACCCCTTGTCACCCTGGATGATGTCGGTATTCAGCCCCGATACTGCAGTGGTCGAGGCAGGTGTAACCTATTTGCACAGTGTTTTGCCTTTTTTCTTTATTCTGGCCGCTCTTTTTTCGGTCAACAGTGTTTTAAGAGGCCTGGGCAAAACCTTGGTCGCGATGGGATCGACTTTCGTCTCCTTGTGGTTGATCCGTGTTCCGGCTGCTACGCTTTTAGTCCAGGCATTCGGTAAAGATTACCTGTACTTTTCTTATCCGATCGGCTGGGTGGCCGGTCTGAGTATCGCTTTGATCTATTATCGTTTCGGAAAATGGCGCAAGGACATGTATAAAGAAATCGATCAATACATTAAATACAGCAGCGCGGAAAGTTAGCTTCACGGATATTATCTCAGTGAAGCAAGTGACTTTTCGGGTAAACCGGAATTCCGCTGCCCGTATTTTACTGCGCGTATAATGTAAGATACTGCTTTTATGCAGAGGCCGGTTTTGCCAAAAGCAAAATTACTTTGATAAATGTCAGTCGGAACAGTCCTATCTTCTGGGTCAGACCAATTTACAAGGAGAGAAGCAATGAGCGAAGGGATCAAAATCGTCACGATAGGCGGCGGAAGCAGCTACACACCTGAATTAATGGAAGGTTTTATAAAAAGATACGATGAAAACCCGATAAGAGAAATCTGTTTAGTTGACGTTGAAGAAGGCAAAGAAAAATTGTCAATCGTTGCGGCATACGCTCAGAGGATGTGGGATGCCACCAAATACAAAGTTAAGATAACACACACGCTCAAGCGCAGAGAGGCCCTGCCCGACGCGGACTTTGTTACGACACAGTTCAGAGTGGGACAGCTGGAAGCCCGTATAAAAGACGAGCGAATTCCCAGCCTGCACGGAATGCTCGGGCAGGAGACCAATGGTGCCGGAGGTATCTTGAAGGCGCTCAGAACAATTCCGGTGATTGGGGAAATTATTCAAGATATGCGCGAACTGTGTCCAAATGCCTGGCTGATCAACTTCACGAATCCCAGTGGGATGATTACGGAAGCAGCAATCAAGCACTTCAATTGGCCGCGAACGATTGGATTGTGTAATGTTCCGGAAATTGCTGAAATGCTCGAGCCAAATAAACTGGCCATGAGGAGGGAGGATCTGGTTTATCATTTTGCCGGCTTGAATCACTTCCACTGGCACAAAATATTTGACCACAATGGAATTGAACGCACTGCGGATGTACGCGCTAATTTTAACGAGAAAGACGGAGGCACACCGGTCAATATTTATTTGGCAAAGGTGCCTGAAGCTTTGCTGACCTCTTCAGCGCTGGTGCCCTGCGGTTACCATAGATATTATTACGCTGAAGATACTATGCTGGAACATAGTCTGGAGGCCTTTCAAACTGAAGGCACCCGGGCAGAGCAAATGTATGAAATCGAACGTCAACTATTCCAACAATATGCCGATCCCGCACTGAATTACAAACCGGAGGCCCTGGCCAAACGCGGAGGAGCTTATTACAGTGATGCGGCGTGTAAATGCATCAGTGCCATAAATAACAACAAAGAGGTCCGGATGGCGGTTAGTACCAGCAATAAAGGGGCTATTACCTGTCTTCCTCATGACTCGATTGTAGAAATCAGCAGCCTTATTTCGGCCAGAGGCGCTGAGCCCCTGGCCTGGGGCGAAATGCCCAGCTTTGAACGTGGTTGGCTGCAAATGATGAAAGCAATGGAAGAGTGCACCATAGACGCTGCCTTGCGTGGTGACTACGGACTTGCGTTACAAGCTTTTACCCTCAATCCCCTGGTTAAAAGCGGGAATGTCGCGAAAACTGTTCTGGATGAGCTGCTGGTAGCACATGAAAAGCATTTACCGCAGTTTTCGGAAAAAATCAACGAACTGAAAAAGCAAGGTGTTGGCTCAACAGATCCGGTCCTAAGTCGCTTGATGCAGTGAAACTGATATTTATGAAATGGAAAACATTTGTGAAAATCGCACTGTACAAAATTCTATTTATTTGATAGACTAAATTGTCTTTGCCCATAAGGGCAGTATTTTTGTGTCGCAAGATTCAAAAAGACAAATAAAATGAAAGGAGATGTATTGATGCCTACGTTCAACCAATTAGTCAAAGCAGGACGTCAATCGAAAGCTTACAAGTCGAAATCACCGGCTTTACAGGTCAACATGAACACCTTGACCAAGCGTTCGACAGAGGTGCTTTCCCCGCAAAAACGCGGTGTTTGTACTGTCGTAAAGACCGTCACCCCCAAAAAACCGAATTCAGCTTTGCGTAAGGTCGCCAGGGTTCGCCTCACTTCCGGTATGGAAGTTACAGCCTATATCCCCGGTATCGGCCACAATTTGCAAGAGCACTCGGTCGTCCTTATCAGAGGCGGAAGAGTAAAGGATCTTCCCGGTGTGCGTTACCACATCGTGAGAGGCACGCTTGACGCAGCCGGTGTAGCGAATCGTCTACAAAGCCGCTCCAAGTACGGTGCGAAGAGACCTAAAGCTGCCAAAGTAAAAAATTAGTCGTTAAGGTTGGACTCGCTGTGATCAGTACACCCTCTGTGAATAGACATGGTGGGACACTGACATGAATTCCTTACGGAATGGATGAGTACCTGTGATTTCGGGCTGACGCCCGCATGATCATGAGAGGAGGGAAGACAAGTGCCAAGAAGAGGCCATGTCCCAACAAGAGAAATTCTCCCCGATCCTATTTACAACGATGTGCGCGTGACCAAACTGGTCAACAACATCATGTTGGACGGAAAAAAGGGAGTTGCCCAGAAAATCTGTTACGACGCCTTTGAAATCATCAAAGAAAAAACGTCAGAAGATCCTCTGGAAGTATTTAACAAAGCATTGGACAACACCATGCCGCTGTTAGAAGTCAAAGCCCGCCGTGTTGGTGGCGCGAACTATCAGGTGCCTATCGAAGTGCGCCCGGAACGCCGTCAAACACTGGCATTGCGTTGGTTGGTTTCATTCTCAAGAAAGAGAAGCGAACGCACCATGAAAGAACGTCTGGCCGGTGAACTGATGGACGCCGCCAAAGAAGCCGGTGGTGCCTACAGGAAAAAAGAAGAAATTCACCGTATGGCAGATGCCAACAGAGCTTTTGCTCACTTTAGATGGTAAGCCAAGCGCGGAAGGAGTTAGTTAATGCCTAGAGCATTCTCTTTAGAGAACACTAGAAACATCGGTATCATGGCACACATTGATGCCGGTAAAACAACCACGACCGAACGCGTGCTTTACTACACCGGGCGTATTCATAAAATTGGCGAGACGCACGAAGGTGCGGCTACCATGGACTGGATGGCGCAGGAACAAGAACGTGGCATCACCATTACCTCCGCTGCGACTACTGCTCAATGGAAGGGTCATCGTATCAATATCATCGATACCCCGGGTCACGTCGATTTTACAGTCGAAGTGGAACGCTCTTTACGAGTTTTGGACAGCGCGGTGACCCTGCTCGATGCTAAGAGTGGTGTGGAACCCCAAACAGAAACCGTATGGCGCCAGGCTGACCATTACAATGTTCCCAGAATTGTCTACATCAATAAAATGGACATCACCGGAGCTGATTTTTTTCGCTCAGTTCAAAGCATTGAAGATCGATTGAAAGCCAATCCTGTTCCCATTCAAATTCCGATCGGGAAAGAAGAAACCTTCACCGGTATCATTGACCTGATTGCCATGAAAGCAGAGATCTATCAGGACGATTTAGGAACCACTTTTGCTGAAAGTGATATTCCTGAAGAGTACATGGAGATCGCTGAAGAGTGGCACGAGAAAATGGTCGAAAGAATCGCCGAAACCAACGAAGACCTCACTGTGAAGTTTTTGGAAGGTGAAAGCATCAGTACCGCCGAGTTGAAAAAAGCACTGCGCGAAGCGACGATCCGTTGTGAAGTCACACCCGTAATTTGCGGCTCGTCCTACAAAAACAAAGGTGTCCAAATGATGTTGGACGCTGTCGTTGACTTTATGCCTTCGCCACTCGAGGTACCGGCTATCAAAGGAATCAACCCTTTGACAGACGCAGAAGAAGCACGTCCGGCAATCGACGACGGACCGTTTTCGGCTCTTGCTTTCAAAGTCATGGTCGATCCTTTTGTCGGCAAGTTGTGTTTTTTCCGTGTGTATTCGGGTCATTTGACTGCGGGTTCATACGTCCAGAACTCGACTAAAGGAAAACGCGAGCGCATCGGTCGAATTTTACAAATGCATGCCAACCGTCGTGAAGAAATCGATCAAGTCTATTCAGGTGACATCGCCGCAGCCGTAGGTTTAAAAGACACCACAACAGGTGATACGCTCTGCGATGCCGATCATCCCGTTATTCTCGAATCGATGGATTTCCCTGAACCGGTCATCTCGGTCGCTATTGAGCCCAAATCCAAGGCGTCTCAGGACAAAATGATGATCGCGTTACAGAAGCTGTCTGAAGAAGATCCGACTTTCCGAACACATACCGACACAGATACGGGTCAAACCATTATCTCTGGTATGGGTGAGCTGCATCTTGACATCATCGTAGACCGTATGCTGCGTGAGTTTAAAGTTGAAGCGAACGTGGGCGCGCCCCAAGTGGCATACAAAGAAACCATTCGTAAGAAGGTTACCGCGGAAGGCAAGTTTGTTC
This sequence comes from uncultured Oscillospiraceae bacterium, assembly GCA_964401615.1. Classification (GTDB taxonomy): domain Bacteria; phylum Bacillota; class Clostridia; order Saccharofermentanales; family Fastidiosipilaceae; genus JAXGQD01. The sequence continues at coordinate 789 of CAYNZF010000057.1, read as the reverse complement.
GTCAGTCCGGTGGTCGTGGTCAATATGGTCACGTCATTTTGGAACTCGAGCCTCAAGAACCCGGTGTGGGCTATTCCTTTGAAAACGCGACAGTCGGCGGATCGATTCCTAAAGAATTTATCTCACCCGTTGATGCCGGCATTCAAGAAGCCATGAACAGCGGCGTCCTGGGAGGTTATCCTGTGGTTGATCTCAAGGTGAGACTGGTTGACGGTTCTTATCATGATGTTGACTCATCAGAAATGGCCTTTAAAATTGCCGGTTCGATGGGCTTCAAAGAAGGCTGCCGCAAGGCGGATCCGGTTCTGCTCGAGCCTGTGATGCGCGTTGACATTACGGTTCCCGAAGATTACATGCGTGACGTAATGGGTGACATCAGTTCACGTCGTGGACACATCGAGGGAATGGAAGCAGTCTCCGGTGCACAAAAAATCACCGCCCGAGTGCCCCTGTCACAAATGTTCGGTTATGCGACCACGCTCCGTTCAAGAACACAGGGCAGAGGAACATTTGTCATGCAAATCAGCCACTTCGAAGAAGTGCCGAAGAGTTTGATGGAAGTTATACTTAAGAAATAAGCCAGGCTAAGGGCATTTTGTTTGACATGGAAAGCGATCTTAAGGTTGAAAATTCGCAAACATTGTGTAAAATGGAGTGCAGGCGTTAGCCAATTAACGAAAAAAGTCAGCAAGGGGCTGACTACAAGGAGGATTCTTCAAAATGGCAAAAGCGAAATTTGAAAGAAATAAACCGCATGTCAATATCGGTACAATTGGCCACGTTGACCAC
>CAYNZF010000056.1:11069-13270 GCA_964401615.1 uncultured Oscillospiraceae bacterium | reverse complement strand
AGCACCGTCAACACGAATGCAAGAGGGATCACCAGCAGATTTTTCCAGGGCACTACGCTTGTTCCTCCATCAGATTCCAGGCAGCTTCACCCAGTTTTTCCATATTGTAAGAGTGCGAAGCTTTTACAAGCAGTATATCACGAGCGTTCAGCACGGGTAAAAGTGCCTCGCTGAGGCTCTCGCGATCCGGGAAGCAGTGCAGTTCAGTCATTTTTCCGGCTACACCGGTCTGTTCCAGGAGACAAGCCTGGGCCATGTCTTCAGCCCATTCACCGCAAAGGTACGCCAGGTCGGGCCTGCTGCGGCCGATGTCTCGCCCGATTTCGCGATGCAGGCGGAGGCTTTCGTGGCCCAGTTCATTAACGCAGCCCAGGGCAGCAATCGTCCGCCGGCCGCTGCTTTTACCTATTTCCGCCAAATAGTTTAAAGCGGCGCGCATCGCCTCGGGACTGGCGTTGTAGCTGTCATCGATCAAGGTCAGATTTTTTCCATCCAGTCGCTTTTGACGGGCGCCGGTGGCACGGTAGCTGAGCAGATTGCTCGCGCTCTCCTCCGGATCATAGCCTAAATAAGCTGCGGTAACTAAGGCAAAAAGGGCATTTTGGACCATGTGCTTGCCATAGCAATTCAGGTGAATACGTTGCTTTTCAAGGGGTGCGTGGGGCCGCGCGAGTGCATCGGCGTTGCTCCAATGCAGCGTGAAATCACTCTGGTCTTCATGCAGGGAAATAGCGGCAGCCTGCAATAAGGGAGCGTTTTTCAGCGCTTCGGGCAAAACCACTTTCTTCATGGAAATAAAAGCAAGCTGCAGCTTTTTTTCCGTGATGGTTTTTTGGAGACCCGTCCCTGTGGCCGCTTCAAGGAGAATGGGATCATCCGCGTTTAATATCAGTAAGCCGTTTTCTTTCAAAGCGTCTGCGAGAATCAGCTTTTCTTCCGCCAGGGCTGCCTGTGTTCCGAAGAATGAGAGGTGAGAATGGCCGATCATGGTGATCATGGCGATGTCGGGCCTGGCCATATGGGCCAATACCCCCATTTCACCGGGTTCACCGATGCCCAATTCCAGTACCAGACTTTCCGATTCTTCATCCGTTCCGAGAAGCGTTTGGGCGACGCCGATTTCATTGTTGAGATTGGCAGCGGTTTTGGCGACCTTGCGGGAGGAAAGAGCGGCGAAAACCATGTCGCGGGTCGAGGTTTTGCCAACACTGCCGCTGACCGCGATGACTTGGCCCGGTAATTGCTGCCTATACCAGGAGGCCAGAGCCTTGAAGGTCTGCAGTGTGTTTTCAACCAGCCAGAGGCAGTGCCCCGGTGCCATCTGTTCCGCTTTCTCCAGGTCATCTACACAGAGAACGCTCGCACCGGCTGCGACAGCCTGATTTAGAAAATTGTGCGCATCAAAGCGCTCACCTCTGAGCGCGACAAAAAGGCTGTCGGGAGTCAGCGCACGTGTATCGCTTGAAACACTCTTGATTTGTTCATTGCCCCTGGAGTGAAGTAAAGTTCCACCCACTGCCGCAACGATATCACTCATTAAATATAATTTACGCATCTTCTTTGGCCGCCGCTTCTTCTTTGGCTATCACTTCTTCTTTGGCTATCGTTCTATCCGTTAATGCCAGTTGGGCTATTTCATATTCCGAAAAAGGTTCTGTGCTCTGGGCATCCACATGGAAATTTTCGTCCGCTTTGCCGCTCAGAATGACAAGATCCCCGCTTTCTGCCATTGAAACCATGTGGCGGATCGCTTCAGCCCGGTCTTCGATGCAGCTGTATTCACAGATGTCACCATGCAGATTCTGGGTCATATTATTAAGAATGGCAAAAGCTCCTTCAGAGCGAGGATTACTGACCGTGAAACAGACATAATCCGCGGCGTGCACCGCTTCTGCCGCCAGCGCTTGTCGCATCTCCTGAGACCTGTCCCCGCCCGCGCTGGCCATCACCAGCAATCTATTGCGGCAGTACGGACGCAGCGATTGAAGCAGGCTTTTCATCTGTTGAGGGGTCCAGGCATTGTCGATCATCAAGGTGAAGTCCTGACTCGCTTCGTGCTGCGCAACCACCAATTCGGAATGACCACGTAAGCTGAGTTCACTTAAATATTCCTGCAAAACCTCAGTCGCGATATTTTCATGATAGGCCCAGGCCAGTAAGGCCAGAGCAACAGAGCGGATTATTCTTTTGCGCAGGAAAGG
>CAYNZF010000056.1:0-11059 GCA_964401615.1 uncultured Oscillospiraceae bacterium | reverse complement strand
CCAGAGCATTGTAGATCTGGTGTCGTCCCGGCAAGGCGACGAAATAGTCCACTGCCGTTCCATCCGGATAATCTACTACAAAGGCGGTCCCGATCATCTGCTGGCGCGTTTCGATTCGCAAGGCACGTCCACGCAGACTCGCCGCTTCATCGATACCATAACTGAGGCAGCGTTTTTTGACCGGCTCCAGATCCAAAGCAGCATCCGGGCTGAGCGCATCCGCGTTGACGATATAATGACTGTCCGCCGTCCCCAGAGCCAGCGCTTTTTTAAGTTCGGCGCGGTCAGCTTGCAAGAGGGTGATGCTGGCCGGTGACAGGAAAAAACCCCGCTTGTGTTCAATGTCCTGATAGCTGAACGGCAAAAGCACCGTCCCTTCCTGAAGTTCACTGAGCACGGAACAGATTTCAATCATTTCCGGATGGTTCCGGGGCAGGTAACGCTTCTTCCCATCGTTGAGGATCTGCATGTCATCAATCAAACTGGCCTTTTGACCGAGCTTACTAAGTAAACGGTAAATCATGTGACTGCAGCTGCCTTTACCCATCTCGCCGATCAGCAGATGCACATTTAGTTTGTCAGTTGAAAAGGGATAAAAATTGCGGCTGATGAATGCCAGGGCTTCCCGGCTGTCCGCCACTTTGATTACAGCAGTAGACGGTGCGTTCTCGTTCAGGTAACGTTGGCTCTCCGCGTCCGGATCTCGCTGGACCATAATGGCCGCAGCCTTGCGGGTAATGGCTTCGACAATAAAATCATGACCATCGAGCCGTTCGCCGACCAGGCACACAAATAGCGTACCTTCGAGAACACGGCGCGAATCATAAGCCAGCTGATTGATTTCCACAAGTGCCGAACCTGAAAAATTCACGATAGGGTAGTCTTTCAGTAATTGGTAAAGCTTCAATGTATTTCCTCACATATCAAACTATTTGAGCCACAGCTTGACAACACTGTATTTCAGGACTGTTTTGCCCGCTTCAATGGACTGATCGGTCACTTTACCCTCCGCGCCGCCTTGCAGCAGGATGTTGACACCCATTTCTTCTGCTAGTTTGTATGCACCTTCAAAACCAAGATTGGCAAAATTCGGTACGGTCACTAATTCCGTCATCGGTTTTCCGGAATGGCTGATGTACATGGTGCCGCGGTTATTGATCAGTTCGGCCGCGGGTGGGTATTGGTACTTGACACTGGCACCGGCCGGAGCGCCCGGTTCCATGTCCAAATAGAGATTGTTCGGCAAGGTCACCTTTCCGGCCGTGGCGAAGTTGTAGCCACTTAGATTAGGAACAAAGCGCTGCATGAAAATGCTCCACATGTCGTCACTTAGAGTTTTGTCCTTGGGCACACCCAGCTGTTCCAGAGCAAAACCCGCGACTTGAGCAGACATTTTAGCCGTGATCTTGGACAAAGTTCCTCTGACCGGTTCATGCAAAACCGCCAGAACCACGACTTTCGGATTATAGTAGGGAGCAATGTTGGCAAAAGAAATGACCGATTGTTCATCATTGACACCAAAGTTCGAAGTAGACGTTTTGCCTGCTGAACCGTAACCCATGGTTTCAGCTTCAGGGGTGCCGTCATTGTAAGTGATGACAGAGCGTAAATAGTCCATGATCTGGTCCGAAGTTTCGGTCGAGATGACCCGCCTGACCACTTCCGGCTTGATGTCCCTGACCACCAGTCCGTCGCTGTCCACAAAAGCATCGGCAACTTGAGGACGCATGAGCAGCCCTCCGTTGGCCAGAGCACTGAAGGCACTCACAAGGTGAAGCGGGGTGATGACACTGGACTCGCCGAAGGACAAGTTGGCCAAGTCGATGGGCATACGTGCGTCTTCCGCGTGCAAGTATGTATCAGATTCTGCGGGCAGATCGACACCCGTTCTTTCCTGATGCCCAAAAGCCATCACATAATCGTAAAAAGTCTGCATCCCCATTTTTTCGGCCAGCTGCACCATGACAGGGTTGCAGGAGCGGACGATAGCCATGCGCACGGTTTCAGAGCCATGGCCCCACTTGCTCCAACAGGAAATGGGATATGCATCATGCCCTTTGACCCAGACCGGGCTGTCATTGAAAAGCTGGTCCTCAGTAAATATTTTTTCTTCGATGGCCATGGCTGTCGTGAGTGCTTTATATGTGGAACCCGGCTCATAAAGGACCTGTGTCGCACGATTGACCCAGATATTGCTGTACAGGAATTCAACGTCCTCGTCTTTCGTGAATGGATCCCAGCTGGCGCTGTCTTTGCCTTCAGGCACCGCGTAAGGATCGTTCAGATCAAAGCTCGTATGATTGGCCATAGCCAGGACCGCTCCGGTCTGGGGGTTCATGACGACGATTTCCCCCGCCTTTGCCCCATAACTCGACACATACTGTTTTATCAAACTTTGAGAAAACTCCTGCAGACGTGCATTGATATTGAGTTTCAGAGCATCGGGCTTGATCGCCGCCTGACTCGTTTCATCAGTGAAGGGCAGTTGTCTACCGCTGTAGTTATCGATCTGCGTATAGGAATAACCGGGTTTACCGCGTAAATCGTTGTCATAATAGGCCTCAATGCCCATCACACCGGAAATATTCTCACCGGTTTTCGAGGCAAAGCCAATCACACTGGCAGCCAAATCACCTGCCGGGTAGCGGCGGCGCATCACGGGATCGATCACGACGCCAAAGGCCTGGTTTTCATTCAGGTAAGTACGCAGTTCATTGGTCTGATCTGTTGAAACATTTTTCTTCAGCTGTATGTAACTTGCGTCCTCTTGAGCCAGATACGAGGACATGGTCGCCGCGTCAATGCCCAATATAGAGGCGATTTTTTCCGCCAGTTCCGCTTGACTCGGCGCTTTCTCATCCGCCAGCCAGGAGCCGAGCGACCTGGGCGTAAAACCGATGGTGTAGTCATAGGTGGTGATGGCCAGGGGGAGGCCGGTGCTGTCATAAATAGCCGCACGCTCAGGATACACAGGGACCTTGTTATAGCGAAGCACAGCCGCGTCCTGTACAAATTGATCGTGAGACACGATTTGGATGTTAAATAGAGTAGCAATCAAATAGACTGCAAAAAGCACAGTCAAAATCGACACCATCAGAATTCCGCCGCGTGTGCCGACCACGGTCTTGGGGTAGGGGTTGTAGCGCACAATATCACGCTGAGCTCCGCCGCGCTCCTTGTCAAAGCTGCGTTTGCGATTGCGTCTGGCTGCGTTATTTCGGATACTGCTTTTTCTCATGACTTTTCTAAGTCCTTTTATCAGGTACAACGAGGTGCTGGCCCATTGTCATAGTTGTATCTATTCAATTATATAGCAAAGACCTGTACCCAACCGCATAGTGGAGTGCAGGTCCGCGCGCTACAGTAATTACTTATGTTCAAGGTTGTAATGTTCTAAAGAAGCCTTCTAAATTCTTAAAAGCAGCTTCATCAATCGGGCTGACCTCCGCGCTTTCCTCTTCGTTTCCTTCCGGCCGGAGCACCAGGCGATCCTTTTTAGGAACAGCCAGATAAATGATCTGTTCAGGACCTGGTTCTTGAAAACCGAGTAGAATAGCTTTTGAACGGATTGCCTCGAGATCGGTCAATTGAACGATTTCACTTTGTTTCTGCACGTTGATGATTTGAGCCTTTGTGATGGCATTCTGCAGCTGCGCGTTCGCGAAGTTCATTTCAACGACCTTTGATTGGGAAAACAACGAAAAGGTCAGCATGGCGCTGATTGCGGCTATGCACAAGACCACTTGGATCGTGCGTCTGGCCCGCTCATGAGCGCGGTTTTTATATTGTGTTTTCTCTTGCATGTATCTTCTGTTTTCTGTCTTCGATCTAGGGGCAACCATCAGTGACCTCTTTCGTTCACTGCTCAGCTCTTGTCCTATCGAAGAGGGATCGAAATCCTGAAGGGCCAGATTGCTTCTATTCACAGGTTTCTCCTTCTCTTCTTCGTTCAAACACTCGCAGGCGTGCGCTCCTTGCGCGTGGATTTTTGTCATTTTCATCTTCGTTGGCCGTGTAGCCGTGTCGTTCAATACTTTTGCCCAGGGGCTTCAGGCCACATACACAAGGAAGGTTGTGCGGACATATACAAGGGTTTTCCCATTTCCTGAAACGCTGCTTGACGATACGGTCCTCCAGCGAATGGAACGTGATGATACAAATCCTGCCCCCGTCCTTGACGAGATCCGGCAGCTGATCCAGCAGTGTCTCCAGAGCGCCCAGTTCGTCATTGACCGCGATGCGAATCGCCTGAAAGCTTCTTTTCGCAGGATGCTTGTCTCTGCGGGCGTGTGCCGGTACCGCGTTACTGATGACTTCCGAAAGGTCCTTGGTTCCGGCAAAAGGCTGTTCCGCTCGTCTTTTCACAATCGCGCTGGCAATTGCTCTGGCATAGCGTTCTTCACCAAAATCCCGCAAAATCCGTGTCAATTCCGCCGAATCCAGGGTATTGACCAATTGGGCTGCGGTCAATTCCTGCTGAGGGTTCATGCGCATATCCAGCGGGCCGTCCAGGCGAAAGGCAAAACCGCGTTCTTCTGTATCCAGCTGGTGTGAAGAAACTCCCAGGTCAGCCAGGATACCATCGACCCGCCTTACTCCTGCTTCACGCAGAACCGGGCCAATTTCGCGAAAATCAGCGGGAATCAGTCGGTAGGGTGCTTGTATATGTAAGCTTTCAAAGTGCATGGACGCTGCTTTCAGCGCATCCGGGTCTTTATCCAAGGCCAAAAGCTCGCCCTCCGGGCCGAGCTTTTCCAATATTCCCCCTGCATGTCCTCCGCCGCCGGTCGTGCAATCGACATAAGTTCCGTTCGCTTTGATCTGCAGAGCCGTTATACATTCTTCGTATAAAACCGGCAGATGCTTGAACTCAGAAGACGCCTTTGACATCATACTGGCTCAAATCAAGGTCGGTCAACGCGGTTTCTTTCAGCTTCTGTTCTTCAAAGAAATGTTTACCGCAAATTTCCAGTCCGGATCCCACGTCTATAACATAGACATCATCTCCGGCGGATACTCCGATTTCATTCCATAATTCCTCACTGATACTCACACGGCCCTGGCCGTCCATCGTACAGTAAATGGCTTCACCGACGATCTCCCGTCGCATCAGCCTGGCCTTAGGGTCGGTCCCGGCTAAATTCAGAATCTGCTCTCGTACAAAATCGAATTGTTCTTCGGTATAAACCGCAAGGTAGCCGTGGTCCAAAGACTTCGTGACAATAACATTCCGACCCAAGCTGTCTCTCAGCTTAGCCGGTATGAAGATGCGTCCTTTGGCGTCACTTGTGTGTGCGTACCTTGCCATTTCTTCCTCTTACAATCCCGATTTGGTTCACCACGTTTCACCACTTTTGTGTAGCAATTCACCACGATTCACCATTTAACTGTATTGTAATAGTAATCCATTGACTTTGCAAGGCAATTCTTTCAGGCGCGCTCTTTGTCATAATTCTGTAACATGATTGGCATTAAGTCAAGGTGCAAAACAGCTCTCTCGCGTTCTTTACAATATTTAGACAATTTTGTTAATGCTCGACACAATTTGTAACATGCTCTGACTTATTTTTGTAACAATAAGAAAATATTTTACTTGCGCAGCGGTCCGTTGCTCCGCTTTGGACCGCATAAAAAAGTCCCGCGGCTTTCACCGTGGGACTTCACTGTTAAAAGTAATTATTCAGAGGCAGATCAGAGTTCCGGACTTTCCTCCAGGATGATTTCAACATCTTCCAGGGGGTCTGTCACCGCGGCAGCGGCTTCTTCAACGACTTCCCCGGCAGCGGCTTCATCTGTCACTTCAGCGACCGTTTCAACGATTGCTTCGGCAGGAACGGCCACTTCATCATCGGCGGCGGTTTGGACAGCTGTATCATCGGCAGTCACTTCTTCTTCGACAGCGGCAGCCGCCATGGAATCTGCAACGGTGCTGGATTGATCCGCATCGCTATAAGAAGTAGGTAAAGAGTTATCTTCACGCTCGACTTTTCTGCTGCTGGTTTCAGCAACTTCAATACCCTCAATGCGGGTGTCGATCGGAGCCACTTCTTTAATGCTGATTCCGATGCGATGTTCACCGTTCTTTACGTCAATGACTCTGGCGTCCACTTCCATGCCTTCGCTCAAAACTTCATCCGGCTTGTTGAGGCGCATGGAAGAAATTTGTGAAATATGGCAGAACGCGTCTACACCTTCACCGATTTCAACGAACACACCGTAGTTGACCATACGCATGACTTTGCCGTGCACAACGGAGCCCACCGGGAAGCGTTCTTCGATATTATGATAGGGATCGTCTTCGATACGCTTGTACCCAAGCTTGATACGCTTGGAAACCGGATCGAATTCCTTGATGTAAACTTGCACGACATCACCGATCTTGACGATTTCGGAAGGATGCTTGATGCGTTTCCAGGACAGTTCAGAAATATGAACCAATCCATCCACACCACCGATGTCAACAAAAGCGCCGAAATCTGTAAGACTTCTGACCACACCCTCGTATACATCACCGACTTCAATGCTGTTCCACAGTTCATCGGCTTTTTTCTTACGATCGCGGTTGAGCAGAGCACGTCTGGATCCCGAAACGCGCAAACGACGTTTTTCGGAATCATACTGTGTCACCAGAATTTCAATTTCCTGGTCTGCATATGGACTCAAATCTTGAACGGGGCCCAATTCCAACTGCGTTCTGTGAATGTAAATATCCACACCGCCATAGCTCGCGATGACACCGTCTTTTACGACATTGGCCACTTTGACAACGATGGGGGTCTTATCATTATAGGCATCTTCCACCAGCTGCTTGTACTTGCCAAAATCAACTCTGGCTTTCGAGAGGATGATTTCTTTTCCCATGTCCGTATTGCGAATCGAGCGAACATAGACATCAATCTCTTCGTGATTCTCAACCGCTTCATCGATGTTAAAATCAGGATTGTTGGTAAACTCATGAAGGGGAATACGGCCCTCTGACTTATCGTGAACGTCTACATAGACATTCTCCGTGTCATATCTGACGATGACACCTTTTACTGTTGCGCCGCGCTTCAATTGCGGAATACTGTCAATCGCATCAGTAAAACTGATATCGCCTTGATCCGTCTGCTCGTTTTGATTGTTCAAAACTTCATTCTCACTCATTATATGAATAACCTCCATGATAATACTTTCCGGCGAGGAAGCACCCGCTGTCACCCCAACCGATTTATCCTGCAAAAGGCCATTCGCCAAAAGCTGTTTCACCTGTTTTGGATTTTCCAGCAAATAATTCTCACCACAAACCGAAGTACAAACCTCCAGCAGCTTTTTCGTGTTCGAACTGTGGGCGCTGCCGATGACCAGCATGACATCCACTTCTCTCGCCAATTTAAGAGCTGCATTCTGCCTATTTTCAGTTGCACTACATATTGTATCAAATATTTCAAAACTTGCAATTTTTTTATTGAGTTCTGCCGAAATTCTTTGGTATTCGGACACCGAAAAGGTGGTTTGGCTTACCAAAATGTAGGGATCCTGGGAAAATTCCCTGTTTTCCAGTTCTGACGCGGACGTAATGACCTCCGCAAAACCATTAGCCGCACCGACGATGCCGATTACTTCCGGATGATTTTGGTCACCTGTGACGAGGACTCGTTTTCCGGCAGCCACCGCATTGCTGACCAGAAGTTGAATTTTTCTGACATATCCGCAAGTCGCGTCCTCGATCACGCAGCCTTTATCCAGCAAGACCCGGAATTCTTGAGGTGGAATGCCGTGTGCACGAACCAGCACGGTTGAGTTGGCGGGAACCTCTGCCACATTATCCCGAACGATCATGCCGCGCTCAGTTAAGTCTTCGATCACCTGCTGGTTGTGAATCAGTTCGCCCAGCATACAGAGCTCCCTGCTTCCCTTTTCCGATCGGCTGCGTTGAGGCCACTCCTCAAGCAGCTTATAGGCCAGTCTGGTCGCTCGTGTCACACCACCGCAAAATCCGGCATGTCCGGCTCTGCGTATTTCTCTGGGGTAGAGTTTTTTATCAATTTTTAGGTCAGTGGTCATTTGTTCAATATTCATGATTCTGTAACTCATATACTTTCTTCATCAGCTGTTTGACCAGAAGTTCGTCACCGGCACCCTCGCCAAGCTCTTTGCTCAAATCAGACAAGCTCAGGGGAGGACCGACATAAATATGATTTCTCCGAAACAGCTTATAGGGCCGATTGATGGAAACCGGCAGAATGGAGCACTGCGCTTTTCTGGCAAAATAAATCACCCCGCTGCTCGGTTGGTGCGCACGTGGATTTTCTTGCGCTTTCACACGAGTGCCTTCAGGGAAAATTCCTACCACGCCGCCGCGTCGCAGCACCGTGAGTGTGCGCTTGGCGGATGAAAGATCCATTTTTTGACGATTGACCGGGAAGGCACCGTACCAATAAAAAAACCGGCTTGGCAAGGCATGCTTAAACAGTTCGATTTTGGCCAGCATGTATACCCAGGGACGAAATTCACACAGAACGGCAGGTACATCGACCATGCTCTGATGATTGGCAACCAAAATAAACGGACCCTTTTCCGGTACGTTTTCCATCCCGTGGTAACGCAGGCGGAACAGCAGCTGCAGCGCGCCTTTGAAGAGGTTCAGAACCAGAATTTGGCCGAAACCCTCGGGAGGATGCTTGTCGATCGGATCTACTCGAGGAGCTTGTGCTTTGATTTGTTCAGACAAAATTCATTTCCTTCCAGTTTTTTCAGCCACCACTTTTTTCACTTCGGCGATTACCTCTGCAATCGTTTTGCCATCGCTGTCAAGCGCATAGGCATCCTCCGCCTTCTTCAAAGGGGCCAAAGTGCGGGCGCTGTCCTGGTTGTCGCGGTAATTCAGATCGGCCAGAATGTCAGCGTAGGTACAGCTTTGACCTTTGGCCTGCAGTTCCAGGAAACGACGCCTGGCGCGTTCCTCAGGGGAAGCCGTGAGAAATATTTTTACTTCCGCGTCCGGTAAGACCACTGTACCGATATCCCGTCCGTCCATGACCACATCGTAACGGTCAGCAAGGCTGCGCTGCAGCCTGGTAAGTCGTTCGCGGCAGGCTTGGAGGGCTGAAATGTCCGAGGCGAGGAGGGAAATTTCAGGTGTGCGGATTTCCTCACCAACCACACGGCCGTCAAGGGACAGCACGGGGCCTTCGTCACTGAGAAATACATCGATATCGATCTCGTCCATCATTGCCGTGACGGCAGCGGGATCTTTGTGATCAATACCCAGTTCCCTGGCCTTAAGGGCAGCGGTGCGGTACATGGCTCCGGTGTCCAGATAAAACAAATTTAAATCCCTGGCCAGTTGTTTGGCTATCGTGCTCTTCCCCGCACCTCCGGGGCCGTCAATCGCTATTCGCATTTCGTTCCTTTCCAAAAAGCCTGTTATTATGCGCTTGCCGGTCTCTCAAATCACTCGATGGCCGAAACCAATAGCGACTTCATCGAGATGCAGCAGGCCGATACTGAAAAAAGTGCAGACCGCGACCACGTCACCCAATCGGGCAATGCCGATTTTCCCTCCGACATTAAGTCCCATGGCCTTGGTCATGAGCTGTGTCACGGCTTCATGGGCAGCTCCTGCTACGGCGCCTTCCTCAGGGTGAGAATTACCGATCAAACCTTCGCGGCGGGCAGCCACTACAGCTCGTTCGATCAAACGCGGCACAGCTTCGATAAAGGGTCCGCCAAAGTCGGCGGCCGCACAAAGGGTGCCTTGTTCGGCATAAGCACTGCAGAGTTTCTTTTCTTCCTCACGGCCGGCGCTCAGCGCGACACGAATGGCCGCTGCCGCCACTTTTTTACTGCGGCTGCCGGGGTCAGACTGGCTGTCCACATAGCTGCCGGAGCTGAAATTGTTCTGATTGCTTTTTTCGTTCATCATACGGGTACAACTGCTTCCTCAATACTCCCGACCGTGTCGTCGAGACGGTGTTTTTTTTCGAGTCGTTTTTGAAAAAATTGCTCTGCGACCTGCGGAAACATCGCGTAGGTCAAAACATCTTCTTCGCTTTCAATATAACGCGCCGCGTCTTTTCGGATTTTTTCAAGTTCAGGCGGCAAAAAATCAGCCGGCCGAGCGGTGATGGGCACTTCATCCCCCAGAATCTGTTTAAGAAATGCGGGATCGATGGGCGCGGGCGTAAGCCCGTATTTACCGCGCAGCAGGTCCTTGGACTCGTTGGGGACCATCTTGTAGCGTTCACCGGTCACCACATTCATTACCGCCTGTGTGCCGACAATTTGTGATGTGGGTGTCACCAGCGGCGGGTAGCCGAAGTCGTGACGCACGCGTGGAACTTCCTCCAGAACTTCGTCGAGTTGGTCGGATTTCCCGGCTTTGGCAAGCTGCGAAACCAGATTGGAGAGCATACCTCCCGGCACTTGAAACCGCAGCGCGTTGATGTCGACGCCCATCACCTGTGTACTGATCAAGCCGCTGGCCAGAAATTTCTCGCGCAGTTTCTTGAAAAATTCCGAAACTTCACTTAACTGGGCCAGCTCAAGTCCGGTATCATACTGTGTTCCTGCGAGCGCGGCGACCAGAGGCTCGGTCGGGGGCTGTGAAGTACCCATGGCAAAAGGACTCAAGGCGGTGTCCACGATGTCTACACCGGCCCCGATGGCCATCAGATAGGCCATTGAGCCCATTCCTGTGGTGTAATGGGTGTGCAGTTCCAGAGGCAAGTCGACCGCTTCTTTTATGGCAGTCACCAATTCAGCCGCTTCGAAGGGTTTGAGAAGTCCGGCCATGTCCTTGATGCAAATCGAATGGACTCCCATGTTTTTCAAACGGACGCAGTCTTCCGTGAATTTCTCAAGTGAGTGGTAAGGACTGCTGGTAAAGCAGATGCAGCCTTGAGCCTGCGCCCCCGCTTTTAAAGTGGCATTGACCGCGCGCTCGATGTTTCGGTAATCATTCAAAGCGTCAAAAATGCGGATGATGTCTATGCCGTTCGCGACAGATTTAGCGACAAAAGCGTCGACCGTATCATCGGCATAATGACGGTATCCCAGGAGATTTTGTCCACGAAGC
>CAYNZF010000055.1:0-13543 GCA_964401615.1 uncultured Oscillospiraceae bacterium | reverse complement strand
GCCGGACAAAGACTTGAAATCCGGTCGAGAAGAGGCCTTGAAAACGGGGTCTGCCTGATGGGTGGGTTTCTGATGGCCACCTTTATTGTCGGTCGTTACAATCCGACGGCCATTTTGTTTGCTTTTTATCCGCTGTTTGTGCTGGTCGGACATCTGCTGAATGCCTTGTGGTGCTCCCGCTCAAAATGGCTCAAGGGGACAGCGCTGGCTGCGGCCGCTGCTTTAGTGATGCTAAGCCTTGTGAACAGCATCCAGACGATTCGCCCCTTTGTGGTAAGCGCGACCGATCCATATGAAAGCTATCTGGCTGAAATTCGCGAACATTTACCAGAAGACGCGGTTGTGCTGGGTAATTTAAGTGCCGGTTTTGCCCTGATGGATATTCCGTTCTACGATATCCGCAATCTTGACCATTTGGGAAACGCGGACACGTTGCAGAACAGCGGTTCGAACGAGGCTTTTATCGATGAGGCTGCGCGAACGACTGCGGCTGATGTTGAGGCTTATTTGAAAAAGAACAGAATCAACACAGTGATCTGGTATGAAGAATATGACTACATCATACGAAATCCCATGTGGCGGATTCTTTATGAGGAAGAATCTGACAGTCAAACCTCGTCAGCAATGCTGACATCCCTCAAACAAGTGCTTGAGACGGAGGGGAGTCTGCTCTACACCTTCGAATCCGCTGTTTACGGGACACGGATCGCCCGGTTTATGGACGATTACCCCTGGCAGATTCAAATATACCGACTCTCACATGATCATTAAAGAAGGAGGCTTTCCGATTGACGGTCAGCCCCCTGCTAAGTGAATCACTACATTTAGGCTCTGTCAGAATTGACAGAGTTTGCTCGTTTGAATTTTTTTATTTAAAGTTGTATTCGGTTACGATTTTTTCGCGTCCACTGGTCTGGTCATTGAAGAATTCGTAGCAGCAGATGCCCAGATAGGATCCGGAAATGTTTTTGACATTGCTGTAACCCAGATTCATCAGCGCTTTGACGGCATTGTAGCTTCTTTGGGAGGAGCGGCAATGCAGGTAGACGGGAACGTCCATGGGTATTTCGTCCACTCTTTGACGCAGCTCACTGAGCGGGATGTTGATCGCGTTGATCAGGTGACCGGCTTCATATTCGCGCTTCTCACGTACATCGACAATGAACGCATTGCTCTCAACAAGACCTCTGACTTCAGAGACCTTGACTTGTTCGAAATCGCCATTCAGCAGATTCAAAGCAACCAGAGCGGCCAGATTGACAACATCTTTGGCCGTTCCGAATGGCGGCGCATAGCAGAGTTCAAGCTCTTTCAGATCTTCCAAAGTTCCGCCCATGGTGATCATGGTGGCGATCACGTCGATCCGTTTGTCCACTGCACCTTTACCGACCGCCTGGGCGCCCAGGATGGTGCCGGTTGGCACTTCGTAAACCAGTTTGAAGTGCATGGGGTTACAGTCAGGCATCAGGCCTACTTTGTCACCGGGGATGATGTATACAAAATCATGATGGATGCCTGCCTTTTGAGCAGCCTTAACGGTTAAACCGGTCGAGGCGGCGTTCATATCGAAAATTTTTATACAGGATGAACCGATGACACCGGTGTAGCGGTGGGCTTTTCCGTACATATGGTCTGCCGCAGCCCGGGCTTGCCTTTGGGCCGGACCGGCCAGTGGAAGTCTGGTCCGTTGTTTGGTGATCTGGTTGTAGGTCTCGATGGCGTCTCCTACTGCATAGATATTCTTGTCATTTGTCAGATAGTTATGATCGACCAGAATACCGCCTGTCTCGCCCAGCTTCAACCCGGCTTCAACCGCCAGAGAAACCTCGGGTCGCACGCCGATAGCCATGACGACCGCTTCAGCTGTGATGATCTTACCGGAATTAAGTTCGATGGCCGTTGGTCCTACTTTTTTCAAACCATCGCCCAGAATGAGATTGACACCCTGGTCCATCATTTCCTTGTGCAGAATTTGAGCCATGTCATAGTCATAAGGTGCCATGATCTGATCAAGGGCTTCGACCAAAGTGACATTGAAGCCTGCTTCTTTAAGGTTTTCAGCGACCTCAACACCAATGAAGCCGCCGCCGATTACCGCGATGTTGTTGACTTCGCTCATCGGGAAATTGGTCATCTTTGTGCGGCTCTTGACGTACTTGTTCAGTTTATCGATATCCACAACGTTTCTGACCACAAAAACGTTCGGGCCGTCAATACCTTCGATACTCTTGGGCAGGATGGGGTTGGCGCCCGGTGAAAGGAACAACTTATCATAGCTCTCTTTATATTCTTTTCCGGTGTCGAGTTCTCTGACCGTGACCGTTTTCTTGGTCCGGTTGATCTTGACGACCTCCGACATGACCCGAGCCGTAATGTTGTACTGCTTCTTGAAAACAACAGGATCCATTAAAACAAGATCTTCGCTGTTTTCAACGATTCCACTCAGGTGGTAGGGCAAAGAACAGTTCGAAAAACTGACATTGGGTCCTCTTTCAAACATAACGATTTCAGCGGTTTCATCAATTCGCCTTACCCTCGCTGCCACTGAAGCGCCGCCCGCGACACCCCCAACAATAAGAATCTTTTTCCCCATACTATGATTTCTCCTTTCAACTATTCAGAACAAATTCAAAAACACCGCCCAATTGGCAATTTTCGATAAAATATATTGGCTTTGTCATTTGAGCAAGCTAAACTTGATCAAAAACGAGCGAGTCGGTTCATTTTTTGGCAAAGATGACCTTCGACAGCGCATGGCCCACAAGTCCACCGATGACCATGAAGACAAGGAAAAACCAGCCGGAAAGGGAAAAATTGGCGATCGGTGTGAACAGAGCACCGACATTGCAGCCATTAGCCAGTCGGGTGCCAAATCCCATCGTCAGTCCGCCCATCACGAAAGTCAGCGCTTCGCGGGTCGTGATGTGAATTTCCTCAAGGAAGGTTTCCTTGAAAATGCCGGCAACCAAGAGAAAAACCGCGGTTCCCAGGACAATGCCGAAGTTTTGAACCGTGACCTGATTTTCGAAAAACGGCTGTGTAAAACTGCTCGCGCTCATATTGGCAAAAGAGGCAAGAGAATCCGCGGACACACCGAAGAGCATGAGGAGCTTGCCGAACCAGATTCCGTAAGGCGTTGACGCACCCCAGCCGGCCTTGGTCACACCCATCATCAGAGCATAGAAAATTGCCAGTAGAACTGCGCCCTGCTGCAAAGTCCACGGTCTGACAAAGACACGATCGTATGTGCTGCTGCTCAGGAGTTTGAATTCTTTTGTGTCAGGCTCGGTCAAGGCGGCCTGTTTCTTTTCCATGCCGACTCCCGAGAACGTGTTGTTCAGTTTACGTTTCTTTTCGTAGAGTGTAGCGAGCCACGCGACGAGGGCACAAAAAATGCCTGTCAAGAGTAAGGCTCCGATGTAGCCGCCTGTACCGTCCCAGCGGAACAGATCGGGCAGGAAGATGCCGTTGTGGAAGCTGGCTTTCTCAACATCAAGGAAAAGCCAGGAACGATTGACCCAGGCTGCCCCGTACTGAAGCGGATAACCGAGAAAGACACCCATCATGAAGAAGAGGAGCGTGATCAGTGCTCTCGGAAGCCCCGTCACCAGATCCGTCATTACGCCTGAAGCGCAGCATGAGGCGAAGGCCATACCGAAACCGAAGAGTAAACCGCCAAGAACAAGGCCGAGATTGATTGGGTTGATCCAGAGGTTGTAAGTGGTCGCGTCTTGTCTGAACAATAAGCCCGTTGTCAGAAGCGCCGCGATGAAGAACATGAACATCATGGTGCGCATCAGCTTAGTTGAACCGGTTCGAAGCGCCCGATTGACACTTCCGGCAAAACCGGTATAGGCCCTTGAAAGTGTATAGCCGATTCCGGCACCCACCAGAAGCCGGAAAAACAGAATATCCGACGCCAATAATGCTTTCCCAAGGACAATGATCAGAATTATGAGAATAAAACCAATCACCTTCTCCACATTCTTCATAAAAACTCCCACCTTTTTTCAAATTCAAATTATGTTCGTTGTGATGTCAGCCATTATAACAATTATTTATCAAGTAAAGCATTCTATCGTATAAAAATATCGAAAGATTTCATCATTTTTGGCGTTATCAGCGAAATTTTTTCCAATCTTCCACATCAGCCCCCGTATCCGCATCCCCGGTAATCATCATCAGGATTTCTTCCCGGACATTCATGTATTCAGCGGTATACCGCACATGATCATGCGTGCTTTCTTCTTTCAAAATCTGATAGGTGAACGGAGTCCGGAATTCCTTGACGATCCGGCCGGGCCGCTGTGACATGACCAGGATTCGGCTGCCCAGAGAGAGGGCTTCATCGACATCATGAGTGATCATCAGAACGGTGTTCCGGGTTTTCTGCCATATTTTACGGACCAGAGCCTGGCAATTCTGCCGCGTCAGAGCGTCGAGGGCACCGAAGGGTTCATCCATCAGCACCATTCGGGGTTGATTGACCAGTATCCTGGCAAAAGCCGCCCGCTGTTTCATACCGCCGGACAATTCATATGGGTGATAAGTCGCGAAATCTTCCAGATCGACCAGATTGAGATACTTGCCGGTCAGTTCTTCGATTTTTTCATGGGGAAAATGCCTCATTTTCAAACCAAAGGCGACATTGTCATGCACCGTCAGCCAGGGGTACAAGGCGGGACTTTGGAAAATCACGCCCCGATGCCAGTCCGGACCCGTGATTGCTTCCTCTTCCATTTTCGCTTCGCCGGCGGACGGGGCCAGCAATCCGGCCATGATTCTCAGCAGCGTGCTCTTTCCACAACCGGAAGGGCCGAGCAGACAAACGAATTCACCCGCCTGGATGTCAAGATCGATACCCTGAAGCACATCAATGTCACCTTTCGCACCTTGAAAGGTCAACTGGATGTCTTTGAGCGAAATGATCGGAATTTCGGGCCCTTCTGCCTGGGTCATCGCCTGTTTTTCCTCTTCCATTATTTCTTGATTTCCTTGACCGCTTGTTCGATATAGAAAGGGTTGACGGCGGCTTCGATTACTGATAAATCAGGTTCGCTCACCAGGCTGTTCTGATCATAAAGAAAATCAGCCGTGTCTTTGATGGCTGCAGCCAGATTGCCCGGATTCTCGGTTGTGCCAAAGTAAGCCGGATCAAGCTGTTCTTCCGCTCGCAGCCAGATGGAGCCGGTCATTTGCTTCAGCGCTTCGATTTCGGTCAGCTCCATGGCCGTGGCGATGGACTTGACGGCTTCAGGCTGGTTTTCATTGAAAAGCGCGACGCATTCGTCCACTGTTTTTATGTACTTGACGACGAGGTCCGGATATTGCTGGGCGAATTCGCGCCGGACGAGTTCGACATTCATGGTGACAACCCTTTTGTTGGCCAGGTCTTCACTGCTGATAATGGTCTTTCCGTCTGCGAGGAGATCGGAAAGAGTCGGCTCCCAGGCGTATGCCGCGTCGATGTCGCCTCTTTGCCAGGCCGCATAAAGATCAGGCATCTGCATGTCGTAGATTTCCACGTCTTTTTCAGCGATTCCGTTCAATTCCAGGGCCTTCAGCAGACTGTAATGGGCGGTTGAAGAAAAGGGAGTCGCCACTTTTTTACCGAGCAGATCTTGAATTGTCTCAATACCGGATCCGTTTCTGGCGACAAGCTGTTCAGCCAGGCCCAGGACTTCGTGGATCCAGATCAGTTCCACATCAAGACCGTTCGCTATACCGACGGTCGCTGATGACGAACCGAGATGGGCAAAATCGATATCCTTCGAAACCAGCGCGTTACGGATATCACCCGCCTGAAATTCAATGATGTTGACTTCGACTCCGAGCGCCTTTTCAAAAAGTTTTTTTTCGATGGCAATCCGTTCGCCGTTGGGGATCTGCTGCGTGCCGATATTGACGACCTTTGGCAGGGCAGGTTCGTTCGAATCGCTCGTCACTGCTGCTTTAGAGCAGCCCGCGATTAAAACGATGAATGTAGCGAGTAAGAGCAAGATCGATATCAAGCGTTTGCTTCTCATGGTGGTTACTTCCTCCGTGAATGTTCGGGTCTATTCCTTGCCTTTCCAGGGAACTGCTTTTCGTTCGATCAGCAAAATAATTCTGTCAAGCAAAATTCCTGTTATACCCATCAATATGATTCCCAGGAAAATGATGTCGCTGCGCATGTAACGGCTGGCATCAAGAA
The DNA here is from genome assembly GCA_964401615.1 of uncultured Oscillospiraceae bacterium. Taxonomy (GTDB): domain Bacteria; phylum Bacillota; class Clostridia; order Saccharofermentanales; family Fastidiosipilaceae; genus JAXGQD01. The sequence goes on along the minus strand of CAYNZF010000055.1, from coordinate 7,350 downwards.
CCATCCAGCCGACACCGGAACGGGCTGCGACCATTTCGGCGGACACCAAAGTCGTGTAGCCGACGCCCAGCGCCGTGCGGATACCGGTGAAAATGTCCGGCAGACAGGCCGGGAAAATGACATGGACAAAAATCTGCCACTTCGTGGCACCGACGGTCAGGGCACTGTTGATGTAGTCCTCCCGGACTTTGGACACAGCAGAAGCGCAAGCGACGTAAATTGGAGCCAGGCAGGCGAGAAATAATAGGGAGATTTTGGATTCGTCCCCTATACCCATCCAAAGCACGAGCAAGGTGTAATAGGCCAATGGTGGCAGCGGACGGTAAAATTCAATCAGCGGTTCCAGAGCAGCCCGGATCTTCGGACTGTTACCACTGGCCAAACCCAAAGGGACCGTGATGACTACAGCAGCGATAAACGCAATCAGCAAACGCCCGAGACTTGTCCCGAGATGCTGCAGCAGCGTGAAGTTCTTGTATCCATCACGCAGGATGTCTATAAAGGCTTTCCAGACGGAAGCAGGGGCCGGGACCAGTTTGGGATCGACCCAATCGAGGGATGTAGATATAAACCATGTCGCAAAAACAGCTGCGATGACGGTGAACATGATCAGTTTTTCGTTTGTGTTCTTTTTACCTGAAATGATATTTGCCCCCCGTCAGGCTTTGCATTCCCTATTGGAACTGAAACATTTAGGTCAGTTTGAATCGAGAATATTGTATCACATACGTCCCTGATTATCTAAAATGTGCCGGACTTTTGAAAGACGGCGCAGTATATTTAGATAAATATTGGTAGAATACTTTTAAGTCCTTTTAATGATAAGCGGACTTTGTTTTGCCCTTATAACATGGATCAGATAATGAACAGAAAAGAGGAGTAATTTCCGGCAGGGGCAAGCGGTATAGGGCGGCTTTTTAAATAGACGGTCGGCTTAATGGGCAGCAGTAAAAAGATTTCAAATAAAACAATCGTCCATGACATTTTGCCAACCAGAACAATATGGATGACGGCCTTGTCGTTGAAAAAATCGAAGAAATCCTTGCATGTACGAGTATTCCCTGCAATTACGATAATTAAAGATTCAAATAACATTAGATTTGTCGCCCGACAAGCGACCATGCGTTACATGAAAAGTCCTATCCTTGAGTCACAAGAAAGCTTGAGGAGGTTGTTTCGATGATCAAGAAACGTAAATGGCTGAAGACAAAAAATGGGTGTGAAGCGACGAGGAGGTCAGAACAATGCTTGGAGCAATAATCGGTGACATCGTGGGCTCGGTCTATGAGTGGCATAACATCAAAACAAAAGATTTCCCCTTGTTCCGCGACGACTGCTTTTTCACGGACGACACCGTGATGACCCTCGCCACGGCCGAGGCATTAATGAACGGCGGAGAAGCCGATGATTTCATTGACGCTTATAAGAAGTGGGGGCGTTTGTACCCGGATGCCGGTTACGGCGGACGTTTCGGCACCTGGATACAGTCCGATGACCGCAAGCCATATAACAGTTGGGGTAACGGATCAGCGATGAGGGTATCACCCTGTGCCTGGCTGATGGACTGTGGATTTTGTGCCCGAACCGGAATGTGGCCGGCGAACGGCCGGGAAAGAGCTCAGCTGTCCGCTGCTGTGACTCATAATCATCCTGAAGGCATCAAGGGAGCGCTGGCAGTGACAGACGCGATATTTATGTGCCGTTTCTACGCAGGTGACTATGGCGATGACATGGGCAATCCCCTCAACGAGCGTTATACCCTTGAAGAATATAAACTGCAGATCAAAGCACATATTGAGAAGGAGTACGGCTATGATCTGAGCCAATCACTGGATCAGATTCGTCCCAGCTACCGCTTCAATGAAAGCTGTCAGGACACGGTTCCGCAGGCTGTCATCGCTTTTCTGGAAAGTACGGGTTTTGAGGACGCGATCCGCAATGCGGTTTCGCTCGGCGGCGACAGTGATACCCTCGCTGCGATTACAGGCAGTATCGCGGAAGCCGCCTACGGTATACCTGACCTGATCAGTACCAAAGCATTAAGCTATCTTGATGCCCCGCTGAAAGAGCTCTACGCACGGTGGAAAAAGGCGGCTAAATATGACAGTGATCTTGACATTTGAGGACATGAAAGATACGCCGAGGTATTCTGCAGTTTCTTTTTAGCGAAAGCATCACGGCCGAACTTTGGGTTCTGATTTGTTCTAGTGTTAAGCCCCGTGTTTATTCATAGATTTCAGTTTCTACAACACACTCTGTTTTTATCTCGCTGACAAGAGCTTGAAGCGCGTCAATAACACGTGGCCGGATATCGCCGCCGATGAGGACGAGCATGATGTCGTCGCCAACGGAAAGCTGACCTTCGTTTAGCCAGACACGAACGTAGTGGATACCTTCCATCTCCCGGGTCTTTTCAATCGCTTGACTGACCTTTTCAGTGTCATAGGCAAAATAAAGCCCTACAACCGGCTTGGTATCCTTTTCACCCATCCGCGCCGCGGCTTTTGCTGTGCTGCGCACGACACCGTTGTGGGTGAGGTACATACCGATCCGGCCTGCATTTTCATCGTTTTTGGCTTCTTTAAGCCAGGCGTCGACAGAGGGCATGGTCTGATTTTTTGTGATAGACGCGGCGGATGCTCCGGAAACTGTGCCGCTGAGTTCCTCCCGGACGTCTTTATCGTTAATGCTTATTTCTGCTGTTGTATCTGTCATCGTTGTTCATCCTTTTCGAAAATTTTCAAGCATGCTGCTCCCTGCCGGAAACATTGCAACAGCTATGATATCACAATAATTTTACATGATCTTACACAGATAAATGACACTCCGTGCCGCCAAAGAGGTCGAGATGCAAGAAGGAAAGCGGCTGATTTAGAATGTGAGCGTTTTGTCAGCCCATTCGACAAGTGCCAGGCAATCCAGCATCGTTGAAATCGGGCATGAATCGGATCCCTCCATTTTAGCGGTGACCGCGAAACGAAAAGCGTTCCAGGCCTTCTCGTACTCTTTTGTTTCAAGAATGATACCCATTTTCATAAATTTACCTACCTTCAGATTTTCTGCGCACGGGTGATCATTTTGCCCAGGGGATTTTATTTGTGTTGACGCATGTGCTCCGTTTGAGACATGCTTTCCAACGGATGCGCATCCGGCCGATGACGCGTTATACTCAAACTGTGATGCGAGGGCTACTTCCGTCCCAGCCTTTGTTGAAAAATCGTGGTTTTAGTTGATGATATCCCCGTGAAACTAAGCGGCCAACTCAAATCGGAGGAACGATTATAAAACATATGGCCTGAAAGGAAAAAACATGAATCCTGAAACCTATACTTTTATCGCGGAAATTCTTCCTGTGCCCGGCATTGATGGTGCCTACGTTGAAGTTCCCTTCGATGTCAGGGCAGAGTTTGGCAAAGGGCGTGTCCTGGTCCATGCGACTTTTGATGGTGAACCCTACGATGGACAAGTGGTGCGTATGGGCACTCCCGGCCACATCATCGGCCTCAAGAAAGACATTCGCGCCAAATTGAAGAAACAGGTCGGTGATTTTGTGACCGTCACAATTAGAGAGCGGGAAAAATCAAGCTCACCATCTTGATGGAGGTAAAGCATGCGAAAAGCTCGAAAAGCGCTTTCAAACCTGAATGCCCCCTATCTAACCTCGTTGAAAGCTCTGATTGAAACTCAGAGTAAAGAAACTCTGGTCAATTGGTGTGTTGAATATTCAGAAAAACATTTACTGCCACTATATAGTAGACACGTCCCCGCTGATCCGCGACCCGCGGCGGCCCTGACAGCTGCGCGCACCTGGCTGGCGGGAAAAATTAAACTGCCGGAAGCCAAAGCCGCCATTCTAGCCTGCCACGCAGCGGCTCGAGAAAGCGAAGGTGATCCTGCCGCGCAGGCTGCGGCGCGCGCGATCGGCCAGTCGGCCTCAAGTATTCACTCGGCTCGCCACTGCATCGGGCTCGCTCTTTATGGGGCCCTTGCGCTGGCCTATGAGGAATTGGGCCCGGAAACCGATTGGGCGCTTGTGGAAGCATTTGCCGCTGCAGAATGCCTGCGTATGGAGCAAGCTTTGCGCACCGAAGCGGTTGAAAATGAAGCGCATCCGGCCAAAATCGCCTGGAAGTGATGTAAAAAGCCCACTCCTGACAAGCGCTGCAGAAGCGCTCATGCACAATCCTTCACTTGAACGTCTTTACGTCATTTATTTTGTTCTTCCGGGCGTTAGAAAGCCGCGGTCTGTGATAGAATTATGCAGAGCATCTTTTCGGTGACAATCGAACAATGGCAGGAGTAATGGGGAATCAGTGGCGACACAGGCATTTGAAAGTATCGGAAAATTTTTTACCAGCTTTGTGACGGATTTTTCCTCGGGTTGGCTGCTGTTCGGCGGCCCGGCGGATGTGGTTCTCATGCTCATCGATGTGCTTGTCTCGACTGCGGCCATTTATTTTCTTTTGCGTTTACTGAATGACTCCCGCGCCTGGCAGCTTCTAAAAGGACTTATTTTCATTGCACTCTTTTCGATTTTGGGAAATTTGCTTGGCCTGACCACGATCAATTTCGTGCTGTCGAATTCGCTGTCCCTGCTGGCCATCGGTTTTGTGGTTATTTTTCAGCCTGAATTCAGGCGCGCCCTGGAAACGGTAGGGCGCAGTTCCTTGCGCTTTGTCGATGCCATTTCCTCAGACACACAAGAACAAACCGATTCGACGAATGCCATGATCGACGCGATCGTGACCGCTTCTGAACGCATGGCTTCGACCAAAACAGGCGCACTCATCATCATCGAAAGAAAAACCAAACTGGGCGAGCTGGTTCAGGGAACGGCAGTGGTCGTAGACGCGGCCGCGACATCCACTTTTTTAGAACAGGTTTTTTACAAAGGCTCACCTTTGCACGACGGAGCCGTCCTGATCCGCAACGGCAGGGTTTTCGCTGCGCGCTGCCATGTGCCGCTGTCCGACACTTATCACATGCGACGTGATTTTGGTACACGCCACAGAGCCGCGGTGGGTGCCAGTGAAATCGGTGACGCGGTGGCCGTTGTCGTCTCGGAAGAACGCGGAAAAATTTCCCTTACTGTGGGCGGGCGCTTGTATCCTATGGAAAATGGTGATTCGCTGCGGGTCGTTTTGCATAAACTTTTCACTTCCGAAAATGAGCACGGTTCCATGCGTGGCCTGCGCAGTCTTTTCAGTCACAAGCCGGATGACAACTCGATTACCGCTGAGGCGGAGGGTGTTGTGGTGCCCGACATTAAAAAAGCGCCGCCTAGACGCAGTAACCGCCTTTTTCTTCAGATGATCTCTTTGCTTTTGGCCATCGCTTTGTCCGCTTACGTGCAGATAACCACCAATCCGATCCAGGAAACCACCCTCAACGACGTGAATATCCAGATTGCCGGGGTCGAGAAATTGGAAGAGGCGGGTATCGATTTCAGCCTCAGCGAAGAAAACATCCTCAACCTTCGCCTGGAAGCGCGTTCGAAATATATTCAGCGCATCACCCGCAGTACCGTCGTGGCGAAAATTAATTTTTCCGATTTGGACCTCGCAGCCATCAGCGCTGAATTCGCTGCCGGTTCGACATATAGTTTGCAAAATATGCCCATCACCGTTACCGTCTCGAGTCTGGGAGATTCCGCGTACAAAGTCCTGGTGCGCGATCCTTCAGAGCTCTTAGTGATTTTAAACCCATCCAAGGAATAGGAGACAAATATGGCTAAAGAAAAAAAGAAACTCGTTGAGGCGATCACCTCTCGGGAGCAAGATTTTACGCAATGGTACACGGACGTCGTCACCAAAGCAGAACTCATCGACTACTCAAGCGTGCGCGGCTGCATGATTTTGCGGCCTTTGGGCAATGCCCTCTGGGAGGCTGTGCGCAGCGGTCTGGACCGACGTTTCAAAGACAGCGATCATGAAAATGTGCTCATGCCGATGTTCATCCCCGAGAGCCTTTTACAAAAGGAAGCAGATCATGTTGAAGGCTTCGCGCCTGAGGTCGCCTGGGTGACCATGGGCGGCATGGAAACGCTGCAGGAGCGCCTGGCTATCCGGCCGACTTCCGAAACGCTGTTCTGTGAGCATTACGCGAAAATCATTCAGTCCTACCGCGATTTACCAAAGCTTTACAATCAGTGGGTTTCCGTTGTACGTTGGGAAAAAACCACCCGTCCTTTCTTAAGGAGTCTGGAATTTCACTGGCAGGAAGGCCACACCGCCCACGAAAACAAAGAGCAGGCGATGGAAGAAACCTTACGCATGCTGGATATTTATCGCGATTTCGTGAAAGAGGATCTGGCCATTCCGGTGATTCAAGGGCGCAAAACCGATAAAGAAAAATTCGCCGGTGCGGAAGCCACCTACACGATCGAAGCGATGATGCATGACGGCAAGGCCCTGCAATCCGGCACGACGCATTATTTCGGCGACGGTTTTGCCCGTGCTTTTGACATCACATATAGTGACCGCGAGAACAAGCTGCAGTACGTTCATCAAACCTCCTGGGGCATGAGTACGCGCATCATCGGCGCGCTCATCATGGTGCACAGCGATGACAGCGGCCTGGTGCTGCCGCCGCATATCGCTCCAACGCAGGTCATCATTGTGCCTGTCGCTCAACACAAGGAAGGCGTGCTGGAGAAAGCGCGTGAAATTCTGGCAAGCTTGAAGGCTGCGGGTCTGCGCGTGAAATTGGATGAAACGGACAAATCACCGGGCTGGAAGTTCAGTGAATATGAGATGAAGGGTGTGCCGCTGCGACTCGAGATCGGGCCACGCGACATTGAGGCCGGACAAGCGCTGGTGGCAAGGCGCGACACCGGGGAGAAGCTGACTTTACCCCTGACTGACTTAAGTCAAAAACTGCCTGAACTGCTGGAGACCATGCAGGCCGATCTGCTCGCGCGTGCGGCAGAAAGCCTCAATTCGCGCATCTATACGGCGCAGGATTATGAACAGTTCAAGGCGCTGATCCGGACCAAACCCGGCTTTGTCAAAGCAATGTGGTGCGGCGAACTCGCTTGTGAAGAGAAGATCAAAGAAGAAACATCAGCGACTTCGCGCTGCATTCCGTTTGAGCAGGAAACGGTGGCCGAGACCTGTGTTTGTTGTGGAAAACCGTCCAAGCAGATGGTCCTGTGGGGTAAAGCGTATTAATGCCCACATGCTAAGTGTACAAATATCCTAAAATTTCACAAAGCAACAAATTTTCACAAACGAAAAATAGCCTGTCTCCTGAGGAATCATCCTCCTTGAGACAGGCCTTTCTTGTTTTTAAAACAATAACTTAGATGTTGAATGCCTTGCGGCCAAGATACACGGCTTTTTCACCCAGCTC
>CAYNZF010000054.1:0-13681 GCA_964401615.1 uncultured Oscillospiraceae bacterium | reverse complement strand
TAAAAGCACAGGCAAGTCTTGTTGATTATCTGGACAAGGCTCAGAGCAAAGCGGCGACGCGTTTTTCGACCAGATCCATGTCCGCAGTAGGGGCGTAGCGGCCCACGACCTTACCCTCTTTGTCGATTAGGAATTTGGTGAAATTCCAGGGGATATCTTTTCCCCAATGCTTGCCGCCGGCCACTTTCACAAACAATTCGTAATGTTTGAAATCTTCCGGAACGTCAATGTTTTCTGCTGCATCTACGTTTTTCAAGTATTGGTAAACTTCTGAGGTTTCCGGACCATTCACGTCAATTTTTGAAAAGACCGGGAAATCGACCCCATAGGTCGTGCGGCAGAACTCCTGAATGTCCGAATCGCTGCCGGGCTCCTGATCCAGGAACTGATTGCAGGGGAAACCCAATATGACCAGGCCTTGATCGGCGTACTTTTTATAAATTGCTTCCAGGGTTTCATATTGCGGAGTAAAGCCACATTTACTGGCTACGTTGACGACTAAAAGAACTTTCCCTTTATATTGCGCCAAATCTTGGTCCTGGCCCATGGCGTCTTTGACAGTGAAATCATAAATGCTCATACGGATTCCTTTCTCTGTTTCGGCTTCATTTTTTGAAGCAGGCGGCTATTATTATAGTCGGATTATAGCATAGGAAGAAGCTTTGCGAAAAGCAGAGTCCTTTGTTTGCCCCACCGTGAGCATTGATTTCAGCAGCTCAGTGAGGGTAAATATTCCGCGAGCAATCGATAGGTCAAGCGCAAAGGTAAGCCGACCACATTGTAGTAATCACCCTTGATCCCCTCAACAAATATTGCTGCTTTTTCCTGAATGCCATACGCTCCGGCCTTGTCAAAAGGGGCCGAACGATCAACGTAGTTTTCGATTTCCGACTGCGTCAAACCGGCAAAACTAACATCCGTCGTTTCGCTTCCGACCTGTCTGCGTCCCGCTGAATCCAAGACACAGACCGAGCTGATTACTTGATGTGTACGACCCGACAAGGCTGACAGCATGGCGATGCTCTGTTCGCGATGCTCGCCTTTTCCATAAACGATTTCATCCAAAACAACGATGGTATCGGCTGAGAGGATGAGAAAATCAGTTTCACCCGCGCGCAGGCGATCTGCCAGAGCGGCTTCTGCTTTGCCAAGGGCCAAAGCGGTGGAAAGCTGATTGAAATCCGGACATGGGTGCTTGAGTCTCCATTCAGACTCATAAGTTCTTTCATCAAAATCAACACGGATTACTTCAAAAGGTATGTCCAGCAGTGACAGTATTTCCTGGCGCCGCGGACTTTGGCTGGCGAGATATAGCTTCATGATGTGTTCCCTCTAATGATTTTATTCGCATTATTGCACAAAATTACGAAAAATATTATCCATGCGCAGGTGGATTTAAGCTCAGGCAAAACCAATCGCCGCATCACCGAAATTTTTTTATATATTTTATTTCACAAGCGGTTGACATTAATTTCATTCATAACTATAATTAGCCGGTGCCTGCGTGAGGCAGACAAATGGTGGAATTAGCTCAGTTGGTTAGAGCGCCAGTTTGTGGCATTGGAGGTCGTGGGTTCGATTCCCATATTCCACCCCAAATCTGACTCACGCCAGGCGATGAATGGGATGTCGCCAAGCGGTAAGGCACGGGACTTTGACTCCCGCATTCGTAGGTTCAAATCCTGCCATCCCAGCCATATGATCCGCTAGCTCAGTTGGTAGAGCACCTGACTTTTAATCAGGGGGTCTGGAGTTCGAGCCTCCAGCGGATCACCAAAGCCTGTAGCATTTGTTACAGGCTTTTTTATTCCACAAAGTCTTTCGCAGCCTTATACTTAATGATTTCTTTTCCGTATGACGCATTTAAGTCTTCAATCACTTTTCGAATTTGACTCGCTTTGGCCGAAGACAGATGCGGTAATTCAGATAAATCTTCGACCTGCTCTATTGAATTTTCTGCGCCGGTCCAATCCTCAAGCATTAGTTGTTGAGGAAACGAGGCGTTTTCCAAAAGCGACAGTCCCGCTCCCAATGCCCTGATGGGTTCTTTAAAAGATACTTCGTTATGCAGCAGCTTCTGTAAAACGGCTTTTAAGCTTTCGTACTGATCCGAAGCCTGCAGGAGAGTGCCTTGTCTGGTAAAAGACTGGAATTGCGCTGTTTTGTACCAGATTTGTACGCTCCTGGCTCGTAAACCTTGCGCTTTTAACTCATGCACGATGTCTTGCAGTTGTCGTTCGAGAACAGGCTGAGCGGCCTGGATCGTATCGATATCAGCGGCTAAAGTTTCCATCGAGGAAATGGATTTGGCTTGCTCATGTGCATCCGCCGCCTTGACCGGATCGCGGTTTTGCCCCCTGGCCGCTTCGAGCAGCCAGGTTCCGATTTTGCCCAATGAAGCGGTCAAAACTTCTTCGGGACAGCGAGCCAGCTCCCCAATAGTGGTGATGCCCAGATCATGCAGTTTATCCGCTGAGGCTTTCCCCACGAATAAAAGTCGTTCGATCGGCAAAAGCCAAACCCTTTTCGCAGTGTCCTCCGGTCGCAGCCAGACCAGGCCCCCGGGTTTCTGCAGGTCACTGGCCAGTTTGGCGAATACCTTGTCTTTGGCAATCCCGATCGATACGGATAACCGCAGTTTATCTTGAATTTCAGCTTGGATTTGTCTGGCTGTCAGAAGCGGATCAGAGGTGAACAGGTCCAGCCAGCACTCATCCATGCCAAAACTTTCGACGTGTTCACTGTAGCCCCTGTAAATCGCACGTGCCTGCTGTGAATAATCTTTATATTTTTGATATTCAGGGGGCAAAACGATCAGGCCGGGTACGAGGCGTCGGGCTTCCGCAAGGCTCATCGCTGTTTTGATTCCCTGCATTTTGGCCTCTTGATTTTTCGCCAGGACTACACCGTGGCGAGCGGCCGGATCGCCCGCCACGACCAGCGGCTGGCCTTGGTATTCAGGAAAGGAAAGCAGACTGACGGAGGCGAAAAAGGCATCCATGTCTATGTGAAAGACCCAATTCTCCATATGGATTTACCTCCTCCTATGGTAAAATGTAACACAAGGTCAAATGACCAGAAAGGGTGAAGCCTTGAAAATTGTTAAAGACGAAACCAGAGAAAAATTAAAAGATTTTACGAAGTGGGGGAAACGTCTGTTTTGGATCATTCCACTACTCATCGTAGCTGCCATTGCCTTGACGAGCTTTTATACTGTCAATGAGAATGAACAAGCGGTTGTAACGAGCTTTGGAAAATACACAAAAACAGCCAATGCAGGACTTAATTTCAAACTGCCCTGGCCCGTGCAGAGCGCGACCATTTTGCCTGTCAAACGCACCCAGAAAATCGAGCTCGGCTATCGACTCAATCAGGACGGGAGCTACGATTCAATCCTGGATGAGAGTTTGATGATTACCGGTGATATGAACGTGGTCAGCATCGATTTTTTCGTGGAGTGGAAAATATCCGATCCCGTGAAGTACCTCTATGTTTCGGAAAGTCCTGAAGCGGTCCTGAAAAATATGCTGCAGAGTTCCGTTAGATCCGTTGTGGGTACCACCAACATCGACGATGCCCTGACCAGTGGAAAAGTTCAAATTCAGCTCGACGTGAAAGACATGCTCACAGAAAAACTGGCGAAAAATGACATCGGCATACAGATTCTGGAAGTCAAAGTCAACGATTCCGAACCGCCCAATGAGAACGTGGCGAAAGCCTTCCGTGATGTTGAAACCGCGAAACAGGAAAAGCAGACTTCCATCAACGTGGCACAGGAATACCGTAACCGGCTCATTCCGAACGCGAATTCACATAGTGACAAGATCATCCGCAGCGCGGAAGCGCTCAAACAATCCAAAATCAACGCAGCGACCGGTGAAAAGAATCGTTTTGAAGCGATGTATAACGAGTATATAAATTATCCAATCGTCACACGTAACCGCATGTATTTGGAGATTATTGAAAAAACACTGCCGGGAGTCAATCTGTTTATTGATGACGGAACCGGGGTGGATAAACTTTTGCCAATAGGTAATTGGGACAACTCCACAGCTGCCGCGGCAGAGGCTGCGACCACCACCGATGGAGGGACCAACTGATGAAAAAGAAATCACTTTCGGCCGTAATGGTCTTATTCATTCTTGTCGTTGTTTTCGGCTTGCTTAATTCTGTCTATATCGTACCTGAGGGCGAGTATGCCTATTTGACCCAATTTGGCGCCATTGTAAAAACAGATATGGACGCGGGTTTGAAATTTAAGATTCCGTTTGTTCAAGAGGTGAACCGTCTGACCAAACGGCAGATGGTCTATGATGTCAACACATCTGAAGTTTTGACCGCAGATAAAAAGGCCATGGTGGTCGACAGCTACGCGGTTTGGAAAATCGACAACGTCACGACCTTCTACAGCAGTGTCGGAAACATCAATGAAATGCAGAAACGTATCGATGCATCTGTTTATTCCGTTATAAAAAACCTGATGGGCTCCTTACAACAAAACGAAATCATCACGGATGAGGAGAGTTCCAGAGCGACGCTCAATGAACAAATCACCCAAATCGTGCGCAACCAGCTGGAACCCTATGGCATCAGTATCGAGGCCGTTGAAATCAAACGCTATGACTTGCCTACCGACAACCTTGAGGCCGTTTATAACCGGATGATTTCAGAGCGTCAACAAATGGCGGCTGCCTTCAAAGCAGACGGTGAGTATGAAGCCGCGATCATCCGGAACGAAACAGATAAGGAAATTGAAATCATCTTAGGTGAATCCAGAGCACAAGCTGACAAGCTCAGTGGTGAAGCAGAAGAGCAGTACATGCAGATTTTGCAGTCCATCTACAACGATCCCGACAAGGCCAGTTTTTACATTTTTGTACGTGAACTGGAGGCGCTCGAGATTTCTTTGGGCGGTGCGGATAAAACCATCGTTTTGGGTCCGGATTCACCTTTGGTCAAAATTCTCAACCAGACTACGTCAGCCTCCGATTTGACCTCGACTCCTGCGAGTCCGACTACAACGCCATAGAAAGCGGCTTATGTTCATGCTTGAAGTAAGAAAATAGGTTACAGGGGAGAAAGAAAAATGTATCTGGACAAAAAAATTTGGCTGGCACTCAGTGACAAACGGATTGAATTGAACCCGAAAATGCTCAACCGCCACGGTATGATTGCGGGCGCGACAGGAACCGGCAAGACCATTACAATCAAAGTGCTGGCCGAATCGCTGAGTGAAGCGGGTATTCCCGTGTTTTTGGCTGATGTCAAAGGCGATTTAGCCTCTTTGGCTCTCCCAGGTGCAGATAATCCTAACATGATTGAACGCCGCCAACGCTTTGGTTTGAGTGACGACATCTTCAAATACAGCGCGTTTCCCGTAAATTTCTGGGATCTTTACACAGAAAACGGCATGCCTTTGAGAACGACTGTTTCAGAAGTTGGGCCCCTGATGCTCGCGCGCATGCTGGGTCTCAATGACGTTCAAGAAGGTGTCTTGTCCATCATCTTCCGTTATGCTGACGACAATGGCTTGCTGCTCCTTGATTTGAAGGATTTACGCGCCTTGATGAATGTGGTCAGCGAAAGAGCCTCCGAACTTCAAGTCAAGTACGGTAACATATCACCTGCCTCAGTAGGAGCCATCGCTCGGTCCCTGCTGGTTTTGGAAGACGCGGGCGGAGACCATTTCTTTGGCGAGCCGGCCCTGCAATTGACTGACTTCTTACAGGTCGCAACCACCGGGCAAGCATTCATCAATATTTTGGATGCGACGAAGCTATTTTTAAAACCGGCTTTGTATTCAAGCTTCATGTTATGGCTCTTGTCTGAGCTCTTTGAAGTGCTCCCAGAAGTGGGCGATCTGGATAAACCCAAGCTGGTCTTCTTTTTTGATGAAGCCCATCTGTTATTCGATGAGATGCCCAAACAGCTGCTCCAAAAAATCGAGCAGGTGGTCAAGCTCATTCGTTCAAAAGGCGTGGGTGTGTTTTTCATCACTCAGAACCCTTCGGACATTCCGGGGGAAATACTTGCTCAATTGGGCAATAAAGTGCAGCACGCACTGCGCGCTTATACCCCGGCAGAACAAAAAGCGGTCAAGGCAGCGGCCAACAGTTTCAGAGTGAACGCGGAATTTGACACGGAAACCGTACTCACTGAGCTGGCGACAGGTGAAGCAATCGTTTCGGTTTTGGATGAAAAGGGTATCCCCACCGTCGCTGAGCGATGCTTTATTTTGCCGCCCAAATCGCAGTTTGGTACATTGGACCCCAACTACCGGGCTTTGATCATCAATACCTGTCCGCTCAACAAAAAATACGGGCAGATGATCGATCGGGAATCGGCCTACGAAATGCTTACTTCCCAAATGATTCAAGAAAATGATGCCGCGGCCAGAGCGAAGTTTGACGAACAAAAACGAAAAGATGAACTGGCCCAAAAAAAGCTTGAAATTGAGCAGCAGAAACTGGAAGCGGCCCAGCAACGCGAATATGACAGAAAACTTAAGGCTGAACAAGCTGCGGAAGAAAAGCGTTTGAAAGAAGAAGCGCGTAAAGCGGACTTGGAAGAGCGCAAGGCTTATCGAAACAAACAAAGCTCAGTAGTAACCAAAATCACAAATTCCGCAGTCACTACGGTGGGCAGAGAAGTGGGCCGCTCGTTGATTCGTGGCATTTTGGGCTCATTCAAGCGTTAAATGACGGCTCACAAGGCTTTACCCTATCATGTGGCTCGAATATCCCTGCATCCCTGGGAAGAGCCCATTATTTCAGGAAACAAAGGGTCGGGGACGGTGTTCTTTACAGGGTGCCGTCTCCACTGCGTTTTTTGCCAAAATCATGTCATTTCCCAAACTCATCTGGGCACAGCGATCCAGGAAGCAGAACTGCTTGATTATTTTTTTCGCTTGGAAGAGGCGGGCGCACATAACATAAATTTAGTCAGTGCCAGTCATTATTCTGCGCGGCTCGCCAAAACGCTCGAAAAAGCCAGGAACAGAGGTCTAGCTATCCCTGTCGCATGGAACAGCTCAGGTTACGATCTGGTGGCTGATTTAGAGCGTTTGGAGGGTTTGATTGATATCTATCTACCTGATTTTAAATATTATTCCAATTCTTTGGCAGAGCGATATTCCAAAGTTACGCATTATCGCGAAACGGTCATGGCAGCGCTCGCGGAGATGAGCCGGCAGCAGCCTCGGCCCGTCATTGCGGACGGCTTGATGCGGCAAGGCGTACTTGTGCGGCATCTGCAATTACCCGGTCAATATTTTGACAGCAGAAAAATCGTGCGCTATTTGTACGATACCTATGGGAATTCAATTTACATGAGCCTGATGAGCCAATATCAGCCCTTGTACAAGGCGACAGAATATCCGGCGCTCAACCGCAGGCTTTTGCCCGTGGAATACGAAAAATTGCTGGATTTCGCAGCAGGACTGGGCGTAACGCAAGCCTTCACACAGGACTTGTCAGACGAGTCAAGTGAAGCAGGGCATACTCCTGATTTCATGCAAAATTGGCGCTTGTCGAACGGTATCGTTAAGGAAAGGTAATCAGTCCTTGTCCTCAGCGTGAGGCCAACGTTCAGATTTCTTGTTGTTTTCTTCTTCATAATCCTGTTCGTTATATTCTTCGCCGTCTTTATGACCTTTGTCGTTACCGTGCGATTTTGGCTTCGATTCTTCGATGTTCATCAGTATTTTCGCGATGCGTTTATCATCCATCTCCAAAACCTTGAATTTATAATTGCGATAATTGATTTCAGGCTGCTCATCTTCATCGGGTATGCGATCCAACTGATGAAGAACCAGACCGGCTATCGTTTCATAATCCGCGTCTTCGTCATTGAAATAGAAGTCGGGGATGCCTTTGACCATGTCATCCAGGTAAGTCATGCCATCAATGACAAAGCTGCCGTCTTCATTTTCTGTGAATTCCGGAACCTCGTCGTCATACTCGTCCTGAATATTCCCCACGATTTCTTCCAAAACGTCTTCCAAGGTGACCAGGCCAGCCACGCCGCCGTATTCATCGATGACAATGGCCATGGCCTCATGGGCCAGCTGCAGCTCTTTAAAAAGGTCGTCGATATTTTTAGTTTCGGGCACAAATACGGGCTCACGCATAATTTTTGTGATGTCAAATTCGCCCCGATCGTATTTGGAAATGAAGTAGAGCAAGTCCTTGACGTTGAGAATGCCGACAATCTGATCGATGTTGTCTTCATATACGGGTAAACGGGTGTAGCCTTCCTCTTTACTGATGGTTATCACCTCGTCAAAGGTCGCGCTTGTGGAAATTCCGCTGATGTTCTTGCGATGCACCATGATTTCTGTAACCGCTTTATCGTTGAATTCAAAAATATTTTGAATCATTTGACTTTCGCTTGATTCAATCTGACCACTCGATGAGGAGACGTCAATCATCATGCGAATTTCTTCTTCCGTTACATTTTTTTCGTTGGCATCCGGATCGATCCCGAAAATTTTTAAAACGAGGTTGGTGGAAAAAGTAAGAAAAATAGTAAACGGGCGCACAATAAAGCCAAAGCCACGAATAAAATTCACCCCTTGTTTGGCGACTTGTTCAGGATATTTCATGGCGATGTGCTTGGGCACCAGTTCTCCTAAAACCAGGGAGAAATAGGACAGTATCAATGTGACTAAAACGAGAGCTACGGTTCTTAAGGCAGGGATCTGTTGCTGTGGATCTATGGCAAAATACAGCATATCCCCAAATTGGGTACCTGCAAAAGCCGAAGAAAGGAAGCCCGCAAAGGTCACCCCGACTTGAATAGTGGCTAAAAAACGGCCTGGATTTTCAATGAAATGAAGAATTTTTTTGTAAGTTCTATTGCCATTTTCAGCTAACTTTCTGACCTTGTTGTCATTTAGCGTGATAATAGCCATCTCAGTCGCAGAGAAGAATCCATTGATCAATATGAGGATTATGACAACAATGATGCTGATTAATGCAGAATTACCATGTGCATCTGCGGTTAGAAGTAGAGTATGTGACTGGCGTAACCAACTGTCCGCGTCCAAAAAAGTATGACCTCCGTACACAATTCGCAATTGCGTCGACGATTTACAAATCATGATTGATTGACGTGACGGGACGGCGAATCGGATGACCACATAAGTGGCCGAAACAACAAGAAAACTATAATATATATCAACTTATAATTCAATTGCTGCATGAGCATTATATCAAGCCTGATTTGGCAAAGTGTATGGTTTATGCATACGATTTAGCATAAAATATAGACAAGACATCAAAATCGATCGATTAGCTCAGCATTCGGAGGTATAAAATGTTAAGAGTAGGATTACTAACCAGCGGCGGCGATTGCCAAGGCCTGAACGCGGCACTCAGAGGTGTTGCCAAAACATTGTATGAATCAGTGAAAGGTGTTGAAATATACGGTTTTCGCGATGGCTACAGAGGTTTGATGGTCGGTGACTATAATTTTATGTCGCCGGGTGATTTTTCCGGAATTTTGACCAGAGGTGGAACAATTTTAGGTACTTCACGTCAGTCTTTCAAATCAATGCAGGATGACATGGAAGGTGAAGGTGATACCGGTACTCGCCTGGAAGCGATGCAAGCCACATACAACAGACTGAATCTCAATTATCTGGTCATTCTTGGAGGGAACGGCACCCACAAAACAGCCAATCTCCTTGCAGATAATGGCATGAACGTAATTACTCTTCCCAAAACGATCGACAATGACTTGTGGGCCACGGATATGACTTTTGGCTTCAACAGCGCCGTAAATATTGCCACTTTGGTCATTGACAGCATTCATTCGACGGCAACCTCCCACGGGCGAATTTTTATCATAGAGCTAATGGGGCATAAGGCAGGTTGGTTGACTCTGCACGCAGGTTTAGCCGGCGGTGCGGATATTATTTTGATTCCGGAAATCCCTTATAAACTCAAATCGGTTATCGCTGCGCTCGAAAAACGTCGCGATCAAGGAAAAACTTTCTCCATTATCGCCATGGCAGAAGGCGCGATGACCACTGATGAAGCTGAATTGTCGAAAAAAGCCTTCGCCAAAAAACGCAGCGAAGAAGGTTTTCCTTCAGTTTCCTATCAACTCGCTGCTGAACTTGGGAAAAAATTAGGCCAGGAAATTCGCGTGACGATACCGGGACATTTTCAACGTGGTGGTGAGCCCTCACCTTACGATCGTGTTTTGGCAAGTCGCTGTGGTGCTAAAGCCGCGGAATTTATCCTGGAAGGGAAAAAAGGACTGATGGTTGGTATCAAAGGCGATAAGACAGTGGGTTTCCCGCTCAGCGAAGTCGCCGGTAAGTTAAAGGTTGTGCCCGAGGACGATGAACTTGTGCGCTTCGGAAGAGCACTTGGTATCAATTTTGGAGATTGATGCACTTGAGTTGAAGCAAAAATAAATCAAAAAAAACGGCGCTGATTGGCTCCGTTTTTTTGTTCAATCAATAGGGTTTCGAGCTCAGGGCGCGAAGAACATTGTGTTGCCGTGTGTCGCGCGATGGTCCAAAGTACCCCACCATGAACTTGGGCTGTATGCATAAGTTGTGCAAAAATACATGACGTCGCGTTCAAAAGCTGTGACACCATTCAACGCGTCCATGGCCGCTTGGCGTTGATCTGCTGTAACACTAATGCTGAGATAGCGACCGCTCGAATACACATCGTATTGGTTCCTTGCGGTCAAAACACCATACAAATCTCCCCAATATCCGTTTAAAGCACGATTAATGATGGTTTGCGCAATCATAAGATGACCAACGTAATCCCAGGTAGGAGAGGATTCAGCAGCGACTATTCTTACATACATGTCTACGACTTCCGGGCTGGCAGAAACAACGTAAGTTGAAGCCGGAGGTCTGGAAGACTCAGCTGTAGTGGTAGGAGCAGCAGCCGTTGTGGTGGGTGCTGCTGTTGCTGGAGCAGCCGTTGTAGTGGGCGCGGCCGTTGTGGCAGGAGCAGCGGTTGCGGCAGGAGCAGCCGTTGTGGTGGCTGCCGTGCTGACAACTTCAGCCCGGCTGGTAATGCTGACTGTGGCTTCATTTGTGGCTTTTTCACTTGTCCGGGCGGGAACTTCGGTTGCCTCGGTCTCATCTGAAATAACGGCCTCGTCAGAGATTTCGATGATGTCCGGATCGTCATCCGCATCAGTTGTGTTCACACGATCTGAGTACAAGAGCTCTGCATTGACTAAAGGTAAATATACGCGATCGCCTGTTTTCAGAGCGTTGAAATCGAGATTGGGATTGGCTGAAATGATTGTCGCTACGGCCTTTTCGGTCCCGTAATGATCCAGCGCCAGTTCTTCAACACGGTATTTGTCCTGACCGCCCAGATAAACGGTATAAGGAAAGGCTTGCGCAGCGCTGTTCATCAAATAAACATGCCGCTCGGCTGAAGGAAATGGACTGATCTGAGCGCTTGCTTTGTCGTTTGCGTTCAGTACCCGCAAGTCAATTTGTTGCTCAAGTGCATTAAGGACATCATTTTGTTGATGAATGCTCAGCTCTTCAAGCGAATCGATTCTGGTTATCGTTGCAGATTGATCTTTGGCAAAACTGTCTTTGGCATATAAATTGTAAGAACCTGACAAAAGCAAGAGCAGGAGAAATGCGAACATAAACATCGCGTACTTTTTCAAAGTGACAATTTCTCCAAATGACGCAATCAAATTGGTCACAAAATGATGCAGCAAAGGTTTACGCCTTCGTACAGGATATTGAATCACTTCGGGTTTTGTAATATTTCGTTTCAAAAAAGCCTCCGTTGAGAATGAAATCATTCTCAATTTTTAACATAATATTTCGTAATCAATCTATGTGTAACACACCGTTGTTGATTCACAAGGCAGATTATACCACCCAAACATCAGCGTCCCACAACTAAGCTTGTAAATTCGACAAATTCCATGAATAAATGGAGCAAAAACGATAAATATGGGGTCTTATTTCATCAAAAATATCAGTAAGGTGGGGAAGGCATAATATTGCAGTAATCGTGCTGTAACATTACTGCAATAATACTTTAGGTTATGCGAAAGCAATCGCAACGTAATATTGAAAAAATCAGTTTGACAATCATGCCGTATCTGTATACAATTGCGCTTGTTGACTCAGTTTTGCGGTCGTGGTGGAACTGGCAGACACGTAGCGTTGAGGTCGCTATGAGGTAACTCTCGTGCAGGTTCAAGTCCTGTCGACCGCACCACAAAAATACCATCTTTCCAAACATTGAATTTGGATAGATGGTATTTTTTTGCTGTGACTAAAGTGAAATCGTTTTATCAACTTGGACAGTGTAATGTATCACAATATATTGCTGCGTCAGCGCCAGATCGTCTCCGGTACTGTGATGGGTTTGGGTTCCGTATTTCCTGCGCGTGACGAAATTTCAAAGGCGTAAGAAGGCTTTGTTTCATCAAATCGATGTCTTAAATCTATGCGAGCCCAATCATCAGGCGCGATCATGATGTGCCATTCTAAATGCATTTCCCATTCATCAGAGAAAAAGAGGTAATGCGAAACCACCAGCCATTGGGGACTGACCATGGTCCCAATCCATTCGGCCTCACTGTTCAAATTGAGTTCAGGATGGTTTTTATCCAGCCATTCAACAAATGTATCACGAAGCTCAACGGCGTATTCCTTTCGATCATCTGCGCCTTCAATCACCTCAAAGTTGACCGTCTTGTTAACTTGCACTGCTCCGCGGGTTCCTGTTATGGCGACTTCAATCAATTTTCCTGTGCTGGAAGGGTTTGGAATGACTGTAACTTCAGCGACCTGATTATCCTTTATTGATTTTTGCTCGATCATGACATCGGCATCATTGGCTGTGGCGGAAATTTCAACTGTCGCTGTCCCCGTCTTTGCCTCATCTCTTAAGAGTATGAAAACAAGCTGGTTACTTACAAAGTGACCAGAAAAATACAGCGCTGGCCCGCCAACGAAAATCCTTTTAACTGATCCGGCTGTACGTCAATCTCAAACGAACTGAGTGTTTCGCTTGTTTGAGAAGGAGTCGTTGTATGCGGTGAGGTGGTTCTGCTTGTCTCTGTCTCTGCGGGGGAGATCGAACAAGCGGTCACCAAGATCGAAAGACTCAATACAATTGAAAAAGAAGCCGAAGAGAATCTTAAATACTTGTTCATATCTTTCAACCTCCGTGCGGCCAAAGCGAAAAGTACAACTTCTTAATTTTTACTTTCATGTATCTACGCGTAAACAAACATCTCTCTTTATTATACAGCTAGCGGTCAATTTGCTGAATCTGGCCATTCTCTCGAATATCGGTAACTCCATTCTTCAGTACTTGCCCCTTGTTGTCAGCGCCACAATTATTATGGGAGGCGGGATAATCCTTGCTTCCTGGGTCGAGCGCTTGATTACGAAACACTCGCCTAAACAGAAAACGGTCGCCCTCATAATAAAAATTCTCATCATTGTTCTGGCTGTTTTTATGACTTTGTCTCAACTTGGATTCGCCCAGGACATCGTCAATTTGGCTTTTGTTATTTTAATGGCCGGAGCAGCCGTGGCTTTCGCCATTGCCTTTGGTTTGGGTGGCAGAAACTTTGCCGCCAATCGTTTGGCTAAACTAGAGAAGAAGCTGGATGAGACGGCGGGTAGTCATCCCGAATCTGCCGAAGAACTGTAAACTAT
>CAYNZF010000053.1:0-14152 GCA_964401615.1 uncultured Oscillospiraceae bacterium | reverse complement strand
ATGAATAGCATTTCAAATTCTTGATTAACTTCTTGTTGCGCTTGTTAATTATATCGATAAATTATATGATATATTTTGTGCTGTTATCGTTAAAATGTTGTCAATCATCAGGAGGTTACTATGGACGGCGGAATCAAGCAGAGATCGAAGATTGCCATTATCGGAGCAGGCAATGTTGGCGCAAGCATCGCTTATGTTATGTCAATAAAACGCACATGTGACGAATTGGTATTGATTGACGTCATTAGAGAGAAAGCCGAAGGCGAAGTCATGGACATCGTTCACGGTTTACCGTTTTTAAACACAATGACGATTCGGACCGGAGATTTTTCAGACGTGGCTGATTGCGGAATCATCGTGTTCGCCGCAGGTGCAGGACGAAAGCCAGGTGAAACGCGATTGGATCTGGCTGCTAAAAATTGCCGCATTGCCAAATCAGCGACTCAGGAGATGATGAAATACTATAACGGTGGTGTCATCCTGGTCGTCGCCAATCCTGTTGACGTCCTGACTTACCAAATTGCTAAATGGTCCGGTCTGCCCCGCCATCTCGTCGTCGGTTCCGGAACTGTTTTGGATGGCATTCGTCTGCGGACACTTTTAGCACACAAGTTCAACATCGATATGAAAAACATTCATGCCTACATTATTGGGGAACACGGGGAAGCTCAGTTTCCTGCCTGGAGCTTTTCCAAAATTGCCGGATGCACCATTGAGGAATTCTGTAAAATCAGCGGAAACAATTTATCAGAGGAAGAGAAAGAACAGTTTGCCAAAGACACGCGCACTGCCGGAGCCGAGATTATTAAGCGAAAGGGTGCTACATTTTACGGCATCGCCATTGCGGTCAATGAACTATGTGCTTCGCTTCTGCACGATCAAAACACGATTCGTACGGTCGGAGCAGTGCTCGATGGCGAATATGGTCTTAAAGATGTGGTGCTGAATGTGCCTTGCGTTGTGGGAAGAAATGGTATCGAAAAAATTCTGGAAATCGATTTGACCGAGGACGAAAATCAAAAACTGCTCAAAGCTTCCGACAGTGTAAAATCAGTTTTAGTCGGAACCAACGATATTTAAAACAAACACTTATATTCAAGAGATCATCGTCAGGCTACAGGAATCTGTTAATGCACTTCCTGTAGTTTTTTAATCTCTTCGTCACAGTTCAAAGCAGTTAACGGACGATGCGGAATACGAACGGTCTGTCCAATTAAAAAAGGAATGTTATGCTCTGCAGGATTCTTTTCTTCGGCGAGCGCCAAGGCAATATCGACGATGACTGCCGCCTGCTCTACATAATCATTCACGACAGTACCATACATTGTCCCCTCTTTAATCGCAGCTAAGCCCACAGGGGTCGCATCTATACCAAAGACATAGGGAAAAAAGCGACGTGGCACGTTTCGCACTTGGTATGCTTTGATTGCACCCAGTGCCATGTCATCATCGTTGGACAATACAACTTCGATTTGTGTACCGTATTGGTCCAACCAGCTGTTCGTTATTTGATATGCGCTGTTCAAGTTCCAGTTCGCCGTGTCGCCGGCCAGCTTTTCCATAATTATCCCGGCATCAGTCAAGACAGCCACCGAATATTCCGTACGATACAGAGCATCTTGATGACCCGGCTCACCTTCCAAGTGCGCATATTGAATTTTTCCGTCATTGTTTTGGTCAACTGCGGAAAAATCTTTGACCAACAGATCCAAGAGCATCTCGCCTTGCAAATTGGCAGAATCAATCGGTGAAGTTCCAACATAGTAAATTTTGTCCCAGGCTGCGATATCTTCTTCTACCGGTTCACGATTGAAGAAAACAAGCGGCACGTTTGCAGCCCGGCATTTGTTGATGATGGGCGCAGACATCGTGCGATCAACCAGGTTAACGCACAAAACATCGAAATTTTGCCGCAGCATGCGATCAATCAGTGTGTTCTGATAGTTTTGATCATTTTTGGCCGCGACAATATTGAGAATGATCTCCTTCTGTTGTGCTTCTTCTCGCTGTCTCACACTGGCGGTCATCGACGAGCAGAGTAAATCGATGAATGTGTCATTAGCTTGATAAATAACGACCCCAATCTTCAAATTTTTTGTTCCTGACGGCTTGCGCGCGCATGACATTAAGGGCAAAATCGAGCTGATCCACACAAAAAAAACTAAAAGCAAAAGCCTTTGAACGATTTTTGGCTGATTGTTTTCTGAACCGGCTCTGTTCGACATCACTTCAGTCCCATTTCTTCATTGTATAATTGGAAACAACAGATACTGATTGGCAATCAAGTCTAAGTTGTCCCGATCGATGAGAGCAAAATCAATTGTTTCATCTTCTATGCTTTTTCCCCTGCGCAAAAGCTCTGCCAGGTACTTGATGGCCAGATAACCGCTCGTGAATTGATTGTCCTGGACCAGCAGCTTAACGCTTCCTTTTTCCAAATAACTGACGGCTGTGATGTCCGCGGCTAGGGCATAAATCTGAGGAACGGAGTTTTGATTTTCCTGTTCATTGCTTAGAGTGAGCACAGTGCTTAAGGCTTCGCCGTCCATACAGATCAAGGCGTTATGTGCACCGTCAACTTGATTCAAGAACTGTAGTGGTTCGTCTCCCGATGAACCGTCGGTGATCGCATCCGAAAAATCCATAAGCACGCATTTCACACCCAAACGGCTAAATTCACTTTGCAGCAGCAGTTTGATTTCACGCGTAGGATCCGCATCGATCGTAAAACAAATCACCGCTCTTTCCAATTGTGGAAGCTCGAGAAGAATGCGTTTTGCCAATTGATCTGCCATTTGGCCATAGTTCGGGCTGATGATTGAAACATTGTGGAGGTTTGTATCAGGGCTGTTGATAATCGCAAGAGGAATTTTTTTGAAACTTGGAGCATGGAAGCTCGCTTGAACTTTTATGTCGACGGGACTTAGAACCCATGCGTCCGGGGTACGGCGCAGAGTTTGATTGATCAGTTCGTTTTGCTCAGTCATGTCGTAAGGCTTGAGTGGTGCAACGATGGTCAGTTCGCAGTTGAAATCGTAGGCGGCCAGTTCCATGCCCTCTCTCAGCGCGCTCTGCTGGACCAGCTTGTTGTCGGCAAGTACTACGGCTATTTGTAAACTTGCCGGATTTTCGTCAGGAAAAAAGAAATCTTTTTGCCAAAAAACAAAAGCGGTCACCACCAATAGAAAAACAAATGTAATCAAGGCCATCGCCAGGCTTTCGCGAGAGATAACTCCTTTGAATCTACAGCTCGTTTTTATCGCAGCTTCACCTCACATTATTGCCATATGTAATTATGATACTTGTGATAAATCGACTTGGCAAATCAATGCCGGGGATTTAAAAATCTGCGAAAAAACCAGGTAAAGCGGTTCGCACGGATTTTTACTTTAAATTCCAGTTTTTCATAATCATCCAGGAGCAGTCGCAAGCGGTCTTCGGTGATCTCGCCCGTCCCGTAAATGGCCTGATCGACAATCACAGCGCTGTGCTTGAGTTGAAATTCTTCCGGCCAGGAACTCAAAAATCGCATGAGTGTTTGACCTTCTGATTGTCTTAGATCAAGCAGTCGAGCCAAATAGCGCATATTTTCCCAGACGTCCAAAACGACCGCGTGAATGTTTCCATTGTGACGTTTGATCAGCCAGTTTTCATCATGTCTATTTTTGAACGCTTCCACACGCCACAAATAATAGGCAATCAAAGCGTAAAATAACAAAAAAGCCGCAAGATAAGGTAGTATTTTTTTAAAAATACCTGGACTTGGAGCGTCTTGTGTGGCGCCATCCGTACGAGCCGAAGTTGGATTGCTGCGTGAAGGAACAGCTTCGCTCGTGCTGCTCGTTTCCAGAACAGCCGCCGATGGAGTGCTTTGGCTGCTTGCCGGAGGAGCCGTGGTTGTTTCCGATGCAGCTTCCACCCACTCCGGAGCTAATAATGCAGTGCGATAATTGCTGGGTGTCGCGTCGATTGGCAGCCAGCCCACCTCATCAAGCCAGATTTCTGTCCAGGCATGGGCCTGGCGACCAGTGAGCGTGCGGCGGTACTGTTCACCCGGCTCTCCTTTGACCGACGGAAGAATGTACCCTTCAACGTAGCGAGCCGGAATTCCTGCTTGCCTGCACAAAACTGTCAGCGCCGTGGCAAAATAAGTGCAATACCCGCTTTTTTGTTCCAAGAACCACTGCACGAATTCACGGTCAGAGGGAACTTCAGGAACATCGAGCGAGTAAGTGAATCGTTCTGAGCCGAGTTGTTCCTTGATCACAAATGCGGTTGATCGTTCCGCACTTTGAATGCTGTTTCCTTCATCGCCTTCCAAGCTTGAATAAAAATCGTGAAGCAGTTCGCCAGACACCATATTGGGGAGAGCCAGCCAAAAACGTCGATCCTCCTCGCTCATTCGTGCGGTTGATTGAACGGGCGACGCACCCAGGAGTCGGTTGAGGCTGATGTCATAGTTTGGATTGCCAATGTTAATGATTTCACCACGCACCTGATAGCCTTCATCCGGGATGTTTCTGTCTGCCGAGATTGAGCCTGAAGTGTTGAAATAGAGTTCAACGGGTATATCATCAGCGAAGAACTCGATTGAATCAGGCTTTCCACCCAGCAATATTCTTTGTTGAGGCTGAAGGATGGGTTTGACACGATAGCTGTCGACACTTAACAAGTCATCGTAGGCATCTGCCGGAGGTGTCAAGGCAAAGGTTTTGTCGCGCAATTCCAGAAGCGCGTTGTCTTCGAAGCGCAAACCGCTGTTCATGCCCTCAGGGATCCACGCTTTCCCGGTGTATTCCCCATAGACCACCCCGCGGAGGTACATTGAAGATGGTCCTGCAGTTATTTCGGCAAAAGGGGTGTCGCTCAATTTTATCGGTCCACCCAATTCAGAGCCTTCAGGGTAATAACCTGCCGATCCAAGACTGAATTCATAAAAACCACTGCTTTTTGCACCGGAAGACAAGCGATCTTCGGTTTTTCTCAAAAAACGGTCCAAATTGTTGTTGTATAAAATCAGCGGAGACAAAGTCGCATGTAAAATCAGCGCCATCAATAAGAAAAGCACGATTCGAACAAAAGGCCGCTGAAATTTTTTAGCCCGGGTTTGAACAGTCAAAGCAAGCATGAAAATCACGCAGAAGAGAGCGACGCTTACCGGGAACAACAAGTTGTTGATCTGCTGATACTCGGCCTGAGCGGTGCAAATCACAAGCAATATCAGCATGACGGAGGCTTGTCTGAAGGTGCGGACTATAAAATAGCAAGTCAATGTCAACGCAGCTATCGCAATTAAATACAAGAGCTCTTGATGATTATCTGTATAGGCTTGTTTACCCAAGCCAAGCCAGGCCTGATTCGCCTCGGCCAAAGCGCTGTCCCTGAAATTGATCCATACTGAGATGAGCCTTTGCCTTATGGCTTCATCCAAATAAAAGACGATTACGCCCGCGAGCAGACTAAAGAAAATGATGGGCATGGAAATGCGGTAATATCTGAAAGTCAATTCAAGTACCAGAAGGATCAGTACAGATAAAAGGACAGCTTGGACAAACGAAACAGCATGAAAATAAAATATTCCTGCAAGAATCTGACTCATCGAGAGGCTGAAAAGCAAAGTCAAGAGCAAAACAGTGCTGCTTTGCATGAGAGCTGTTTCAGTTAGCGTGTTTGATTTTTGCCATTGTAATTTCATGTCTCGCTCAACGCTTTCTCCTTATCCGTTTCATCCGGATAGATAAAAACGGCCACTCTCATTCCGGCCAGTCGGAGCTCATCTAACGCACGACGCAGGTCCTCGCTTATTTGTCTGTCAAGAGGAAAGTAAAGCAAAAATAGTTCTGCTTGCCTTTGCATGAATAATTGCATTTGCCGGACGCAGTCATCGTCCATAGAGGTAGTGACGAAAACGTATGGGCCGCTGATGTTGTTTTCCTGCTCACGGAGAAGCTGTTCACTCAGAGAAAGAGAATCGCGAGCAGGTGTGGTGGCAAGTTGCCCCAGAAATTGCGGATGGGCAGTGAGCTCAGCAGACTGCAGGATTCGAACTTGATCCTCATAGGTCTTCAAAACGATTCTGCGGCGATTGTAAAGTGCATTTTCAATAAGCGCTGCAGCGGCGTCCAAAGCGTAATCGCGCACATTCATGCAGTGCTCATCCGTCAGGTCATTAATCGCATGGCTTTGACTCATGGTTTGGACATCAATAATCATGGTCCAGAATATTTCGTCGGCGGGCTGGTTTTGCTTGACCATCCACTGATTTGATCGTGCGCTGAGTTTCCAGTGAATACGTTTCAACGGATCTCCGGATCGCAATGGCCTAAGTTGGTGAAATTCTTCACTTTCATTCAGGGACTGTCTGGATTTGACTTCACCGGCCTGCGTAAAAATCAGGACTTCTTCTGTCAATTCAGGATGTGCATCTGCCAGCGGCAGTACTGTGGTGACAGAAATAGGTCCACCAAGTCGTGCTCTTGGCACGTTTAGATAGAAAAATCCAAACAAGTCCCCGACGGCAATCTGAAGTGAGCAACCGTCGAACATGCCGCAATGATAAGTTGGTATTGATAAAATTGCGGACTTTTCCTGCGATTTTTCCAAAGTAGCGTATAGAATGCGGCTGAGCTTTTTTTGTTTTTTTTGTGTTTCATGTGCAAAAGCGCGAACACGCACAGGCAGCATCGTCAAACGGCTGCGATTTTTGATACTGATCTGCCAACGAGCATCTGATCCGCGTGGAATCAAGGGTCTGAGGCAAGAGACTCGAACGTCTGCCATGAAATAGTTCCACAGCAGCTGCATCAAAGAAAATAACGGCAGCATCAAGCAAATCAGTAAAAACAAGCGCAGCAAAGGCAAGCGGAAGTAGGCAAAAGCGACATAGAGAGACAAGGCGAGCAGTGACCAGTAGAGAAAGCGAACGGTCAGCTTCATGCCTCAGGAACCTTCAGCTTGATCAAGATATCACTCAAGCAGTCCTCAGCACTGCGCTGGCGCAGCTTGCTTTCCGGCTTGAGCAGCAATCGATGTGCCAGTACAGGCTGCACGAGTGCTTGAACATCGTCAGGTGAAACATAATCTCGGACATCCAGAAGCGCTCTCGCACGTGCGGCCTGCATCAACATTTTTGAAGCTCTCGGGCTGGCTCCCAAAAGCAAATCGGGGTGCAAGCGTGTTTCAGAGGCGATTATTGCGACATAACGTTTGACCGCGATGCTGCAGTAAACATGTTTGGCCTGGTTTTGCAGCCAAAGCAAATCGTCTGCAGTCGCGACCGCTGTCAATGAATCGATAGGCTCATCAAATTCGTAGCGGCTCAAAATTTCCATCTCTTCTTCGACTGAAGGATAACCCATCGTGATTTTCAGCATAAAACGGTCTAGCTGAGCTTCGGGCAAAGGGTATGTGCCGACATGTTCAACCGGATTTTGAGTCGCCAATGTCATGAATGGTTTGGGCACCTGGTAAGTCACTCCGTCAACGGTGACCTGATTTTCCTGCATGACTTCCAGAAGCGCGGATTGTGTTTTAGGCGAGGTGCGGTTGATTTCATCAGCCAGGAGAATCTGGCTCATGACAGCGCCCGCTTGAAATTCAAATTGTCCCGTTTTTTGATTGAACAGATTAAAGCCTGTTACATCCGAAGGCATGATGTCAGGTGTGAATTGAATTCGCTTGAAGCTCAAAGCCAGAGATTTAGCCATTGCTGATACGAGTGTGGTTTTGCCAATGCCCGGCACATCTTCTAAAAGCACATGTCCCCCCGCGGTAAGAGCGATCATGAGTGAGTGGATGACCTCATCTTTTCCAATGATGACATGGCGAATATTTTGTTCTATGAGAAAGACCAATTGTTGTGCGGCTTGGATTGTCCTGTTCATGGCTGCGATTCCTTTCTGCAGCGAAGGCGCTATGATTCAGGTGTGATTTCTGTCCTGACGCTTATTGGCAAATGGATTCGGGCCAGTGTTCCTTCGTCGGGCGTCGAAGATATCATTAATCCGTAACTTTCCCCAAAAAATAATTTGATGCGTTTGTTGACGTTGGCAACACCTATGCCCGCACCTCCACTTGTAATCAACTCATTCCTGGGGGGCTTTTCTTTCAGCAGGTAAGCAGATTGATCTTCGGTCATGCCCAAACCGTTGTCAAAGACATCAATGTATAGTTCACCCTCTTTTTGATAGGCGTGAATTTTGATTTCACCCTCATCGTCCAAGCTATCCATGCCGTGCAAAATTGAATTTTCGACCAGAGGCTGTACGATGAGCTTTATGGTCAAACATTGTTTAACTTCTTCTTCTGCAGTGATCGTGTATTCAAAGCGGTTACGGTAGCGCACTTTTTGAATAGATAAATAACTTTTTACCTGCTCGAGTTCTTGCTCAACTGTAACAATGTTTTCACCTCTGGCCAAACTAAGTCGAAAAAACTGTGCCAGAGAGCTGACCATTTCGGTAGCACCGGAATATCGCTCGTTTTCAATCATCCACACGATCGAATCCAGGGTATTATATAAAAAATGCGGATGAATTTGAGCCTGGAGAGTTTCCATTTCACTGCGACGTTTGGATTCTTGTTCAAAAAGTATATCAGCTCGCAATTGTTCTTGTTGTTTTACCAACGCGGCAATCGCACGACTAAGATGACAGATTTCCGGGTGTGAGTCACAGTCAGCTGAGAAGGTGGCGGTTTTTCCTTGTTCCAATTCCAGAACGTTTTGTTCAAGTCGCTTAATTGGCTTCACTATATAGGCAGAGAGCACATAATTCGTCAGCACGACCAGAAAAATCGAAAGCAGAAATATGAACATCGTATAAATTCGCAGCTCAGTAATACTTCGGTCACCCGCGTCCGTCGGATTGACCGCGATTATTTTCCATCCGGTGTAACCCACCGTTTTTACGGTAACCATTCTCTGTCCACCATGGAAATTTTCTATCGTCACACCGTCAGAATAGCTTGCGTTGATCGTGTTGTTTTCATCGATAACACCGGAAAAAATCAGTTGTTGACGAGGATGATAAATTATCTGTCCATCTATGTTTGTCAAATAGACATACGCCTGGTTACGCATATCGATGTTCTTGAATATTTGCTCAATCAGTGAATATTTCATATCCAAAGCCAGTACGCCTTGTGATACAGAACCGTTTTGGGTGAGCTGTACAGAACGGCTCAGGGAAATTACCCAATCATATCCGGTGGCATCTCCAAATATTCTTTGTACAAAGGGCTGCGAAACGTGGATGTTTTCGATTTCACTTAATGCGTTCTTGAACCAGGCTTGTTCTTTCACCACATCAAGCGTCTTTGTTTCATTGATGGGCATGGACAAAAGCAATCCGCCATGCTCATCGAAAAGGCCGACAGCACTCAATTTGCTGCTGTTAGACTCATACAGCAAAATGAAATCGTTTTGTGTTTTGGGACTCTCTAATTCGTTTTGTTTAAGGACGCGATAGTAGAGGCTGTCGGAAATGCGCATAACATCACGCAAAACCAGATCCAAATTGACATTGAGCTGAGATACAGTCCGTTCACTTTCAGCTCGCAGCAATTTTTCCGTGTTTGCGTCTGATCTGACTGTGATAAAAACAGTCAGTAGAATCATTCCCACAATGGCTGCAAGACTGAATGACAATGATAAAGTGAATTGTAAGCCTCGACTTTGAAAAAACATCAGAAATCGTCGGTATGCACGACGAAGCGGGCGTGATTGGCTCATCACTCATTTTCCCCAATATTTTTTTGAAATTGCTTGCGGTAGCGAGTCGGTGAGACCCCAAAATATTTTTTGAAAGCGTAACT
Organism: uncultured Oscillospiraceae bacterium; assembly: GCA_964401615.1. Taxonomy (GTDB): domain Bacteria; phylum Bacillota; class Clostridia; order Saccharofermentanales; family Fastidiosipilaceae; genus JAXGQD01. The sequence goes on along the minus strand of CAYNZF010000053.1, from coordinate 4,339 downwards.
GAAATAATTCGCCTCCAAATAACCCACTTTGGCTGTAATAACATACGTTTTTTCTTCGGTTGTCTCCAGCAGGCGCTTTGCTTCGTTCATCCGGATATCGGTGATAAAACTGATGAAAGATTGGCCGATTTGTTTTTTAAAAGTCGTTGAAAAATATGCAGGGCTTACGTGTAAAATGGCACAGATCGTTTCCACTGACAAATTCGGGTCATTATAATGAGTCAAGACATAGGCTCTGGCTTCGTTCGCCAACCGCTCTGCCGAAGTCTTCCTGAGAAATTTTATTTCTTCCGCAATTTTCAAGCAGACCCTGCGAGTCCAACGCTCCAAATCGGTCAGGAGTTGACAGGCGGCAACTTCTTCAATCAAGTTGCTGTCTTTGCCAAATATCTTCTCTTCTTCCAAATCGTATGAACGCATCAACTGTAAAAGGCCCGTCAGCAGCTCCAGTCCCAATTCTTGTATGAGCCGTTTTTGCCAGGAATATCCGGAAAGTTTTAGAAAAAGCCTGTCCAGAGTTTCTTCCATCTGCTCACCGGATTGCATGGTTATGGCCAACGATAAATCATGCCAATCATTTTTTGTGAAAGGAAAATCCTGCGCTTGTGTCGGTTCAATGTCACCAATAAACAAGGCCTGTTGTTTTCCTGAAAAAGAACAGTGTAAATAGGCTGTCGATGCTTCTTGATAGGCCTGTCCCAGATTGGACAGCGCGTAAACCACATGGCCGACTCCGGCACAAACCGCTTGTAAAATGATTGAACGTACAAACTGGCACAGCGTATTTAAATCTCTCACCAAACGGACTACATCGTTCGCCGTGGGCAAGGTCACGAAAAGAATGACACCCTCTCCGCGCACAACACTCAGAATCTGATGATTTTTCGACAACATTTCATCCACTGATTTTTTTATGAATATTGGCAAAAGCTCCTGCTCCGAGTGAGACTGATGTTCAGAGATCTCATCAGGATTCTTTTCCCCTTCACCGATGTATGCGACAGCGAGCGGGTGCTGATCATCCACTTGAAGATCGATTTTCAGGCTTTCCATCTTTTTTACATAGTACTTTTCATCGCGGTTCCCGGACAGCAGCTCCTGGAGATACTGTTCCCGCAGCAAAGGTAAACTGATGTCAAAGAGTTCTTTTAAACTTTTCACATCCCGCTGCTCACTGCGTTCCCGGTCCAATTTCATTTTTAATTGCGCAAGAGTCTCAGATAATTCCTGTGCATTGATAGGTTTCATAAGATAGCCGGCGACGTTGAGCGAGACGGCTCTGCGCGCGTAATCGAAATCGTCGAAACCTGAAATTATTATAACTTGTGTGGATAGGTTGATTTCCCGGATGCGGCTCGCCAAAGTCAAACCGTCCATGAAGGGAATTTTGATGTCCGAGATGACCACATCCGGTGAAGTCAGTTCAGCCAATTCCAGGGCATCAACACCGTTTTCTGCATCCCCGACTACTTCAAATCCAAGTTCATTCCAGGGAATTTTTCTGATTATGCCTTCGCGGATTTCTGATTCGTCGTCGACAACGATTACTTTATACATCAATAATTCCCTTGCTTAAAGTCCAATTTTACTTTTCGTCTGCGTTATTTTCCAAGCTCAAATTCTCGTCTGCTTCAACATTTTCTTCGCGTTGAACCGTGGCGATGTCAACGACCACTCCCTCATGGCTGCGCATCAACCTGACACCTTGAGTATTACGGCCGAGTTTGGGGATTTCTGTCGCTGAGATGCGGATTATGACACCAAAATCATTGACAATGATTAAATCGTGCTCGTCAGTCAACTGGGCTACACCAACAAGGACACCGGTTTTTCCGGTCAAACGGTAAACCTTGACGCCCTTTCCTCCGCGGCCCTGCGTACGGAAGTCGGAATAGTCGGTTCGTTTTCCGTAACCAAGTTTTGAAACCAATACAAGATCTTTCTCTTGATTGATGGACATCATGCCGATGACTTTGTCGTCACCGCGCAGCTTGATGCCGTGCACACCTTGTGTGTTTCTGCCCGTCACACGAATATCCGCTTCGTTGAAGCGGATGCCCTGCCCTTGACTGCTCACCAATAGCATGTCCCGATCTCCCAATGTACGACGAACACCGACGAGGTGGTCATTTTCACGTAGGAAGATCGCGATCAGACCTCTGCGATTGATGTTTGTAAAATCGGCCAGTTCGGTTTTTTTGACATTGCCGAGGGCTGTAGCCATGACCAAATATCCGCCCTCTTCAAACGAATGGATGGGAATAATGTTTCGAATTTTTTCGTCCGCTTCGAGTTGGAGCAGGTTTACGATTGCCATGCCTTTGGCCGTCCGCCCGGCTTCCGGGATCTGATATGCTTTGAGCCTGAAAACCCGGCCTGTATTAGTAAAAAAGAGCAGGTTGTCATGCGTTGAAGAAATTATGATCGTTTCCACAAAGTCCTCTTCACGCGTCTGCATGCCGGTGATCCCGCGGCCGCCGCGGTGCTGCATGGAATAAGTAGCCGCAGGCAAGCGTTTGACATAGCCGAAGTGTGTCTGTGTGATGACCACCGTTTCTTCGGCGATGAGACTTTCGTCGGTAATTTCCTCTGCGAAAGGATCTATCGTCGTGCGACGTTCGCTCTGATATTTGTTTCTTAAGACGGTGAGTTCTTCTTCAATTACACGCAAAAGCATGCCCTCTTCATTGATGATGCGATTGAAGTAAATGATTTTTTCCTTGAGGTCTGCAAGTTCTTGTTCTAATTTGTCACGCTCCAAACCCGTCAAACGACCCAGGCGCATATCCACGATGTGCTGGGACTGCCTCGGAGAAAAGCCGAAACGATCACTCAAGCGCAGCTTGGCTTCGTCTTCGGTATGCGAAGCGCGGATAATTCTGATTACTTCATCAATATTGTCGATTGCGATGAGCAGGCCCTCGACGATATGAGCTCTGGCTTCGGTTTTTTCGAGATCAAATTTACTGCGTCTGAGCACAACTTCTTTTTGGTGATCGAGGTAATAATTCAAAGCCTCAATGAGTGAAACCGATCGTGGAATCATGTTGGGACCTTCAGGGACAAGCGCCAACATGTTGGCGCTGAAGTTGTCCTGCAGCTGGGTGTGTTTATAGAGTTGATTTAAAACGACATTCGCGTTCGCGTCACGTTTTAACTCAATCACGATACGTACGGCGTCCTTACGGTCAGATTCATCACGAATAAAGGAAATTCCTTCAAGTCGTTTTTCCTTGACCATTTCAGCGATACGCTCAATCAACCTGGCCTTATTGACCATGTACGGCAAGTCCTTGACGACAATCTTGTTCCGACCGCCACCCATCTCTTCAATTTCTGCTTTAGCACGAACTACGATGCGGCCTTTTCCAGTTCGATAAACTTCCCGGATGCCTGAGGTCCCCAATATGTTACCGGCAGTTGGAAAATCAGGTCCTTTAATAAAATTCATGAGCTCGTCGACGGTCGCGTCAGGATTGTGCATCAGATGTACCGCACCATCGATGACCTCAGCCAGATTGTGTGGTGGAATATTGGTCGCCATTCCTACAGCGATGCCAACGGAACCATTGATCAACATGTTGGGCAAGCGCCCGGGTAAAACAACCGGTTCCATTTCGTGCTCATCGAAGTTGGGTCTGAAATCGACCGTATTTTTATTGATGTCACTCATCATTTCCATGGCAATTTTGGTAAGTCTGGATTCTGTATATCGGTAAGCCGCCGGTGAGTCACCGTCTCTGGAGCCAAAGTTGCCGTGGCCGTCGACCAGCATTTCACGCATGGAAAAATCCTGCGCGAGGCGGACCAGAGCATCGTAAACGGAAGCGTCACCGTGAGGATGGAAACGGCCTAAAACGTCACCAACCGTGGTGGCGCACTTTCGATGGGCTTTGTCAGGTGTAAAACCCTGAGTAAACATCGAATACAGTATCCTGCGGTGAACCGGTTTCAAACCGTCACGCACATCGGGCAGCGCACGATCCGTGATGACGCTCATAGCGTAGTCAATAAATGACTTTTGCATCTCCTCTTCCAGGTCAACCGGAACAATATTATGCACATTATCGATGAAAAGACGATCGACGAGTTTCGCCGCTTCCGTCTGGTACTTGTTATCTGCCACAGGACACCCCTTAAATTAAACAATAGAAATTTGTCAGTTTTACTAAACGATACGCGTTAAATTATACCATAAGCACTAGGTATTTTGTTTGATTTGAGCATAGGGTCTGGGGTAGTAAGCCGGACTTGGACTGAGCTTTTTTATGACAATCAAACTGCGTTGACTGTTCACTTTGGGCAAAAGAAAGCTCCTGATTTCTTGTGTTTCTCCACC
>CAYNZF010000052.1:0-14302 GCA_964401615.1 uncultured Oscillospiraceae bacterium | reverse complement strand
AATCTATTTTGTACGATTGTGGACCTCCAAGCGCTGCGGCAGCAATTTCTAATTATTGCAAAAGTTTGGGCATCGAAAAATTGGATCTGCTCATCATCAGCCATATGCACGAAGATCATTACGGTTCGTTTGAAAAGCTGGCAGAGGAGTTGAAGATCGAAGCAGTGCTTTTGCCGGACGACACAAACGTCGATAAAGAACATTCAAGAGAAGAAAGAGCCTACTTTGCTGCGTTGGCGAACTTGCGCAGCCAATCCAAAAGCAAGGGAATACAGGAATTGCGCTTGTGCGCAGGCTCGACTCTGGAATTGGGCGGAATGCGTTTGAATTTCATAAACACAGCTTTTGAGGCAGGAAGTATGGGAAATGAGGGCAGCTGCTTGCTGAGTGTGGAATTAAACGGACGCATCGCGCTTTTGCTGGGCGACATGACGAGCGAGCATTGGCCCTTGATAAACACAAGCCTGAAGGGGGAGATACCCGGGGTTATTCAGTTTCCACATCACGGCTCGAAAGATGGATTGCCGGTGGATTTGAAACATTTGCAGGCCGACGCTGTAGTCATGCAGATGGCCCCTTCCAACCGCTACGGACATCCCCATCTGTCTGTGCTAAAATCTTTGGAGACCTTGCAGCTCCCTTATTTCCGCAGCGATCTGGATGCCTGCATCGAAGTGCGGATCAAAGCTGAGGTCTGGACAGTTGAAACTTATCACAACAAACGGAAAATGCAGTTGAGGTGAAGGCATTGGCGGAAAAACGCACGACACAGTCCGGTCAGGTTCTCTATGCAGGCTTGATCAAAGATGTGAAAGCCGGACAGATCAAACCGGTTTATCTGCTTTGGGGTGAAGAAACCTTTCTGATCGCGGATATCGTCAAGCGTCTCAAACAACAATTGCTGGCAGCTGAGGCGCTCGAATTGGATTTTTCTACTTTTGATGCGGATGGACTGCCGGCGCGTCTGGACTGGATCAAAATTCGCACGGAACTTCAAACACCGCCCTTCTTATCTGTAAAGCGCGTGCTTTACATCAAAAACAGCGGCCTTTTCAAAGCTGCTGTGAACCTGTCCCCCGACCAGAATGAGGCCATGGAAGCCTGTCTGGCCCACCAAGCCTCCTGGGCCTGTCTGATATTCAAGGAAGAAAAAGTCGATAAGCGCACCAAAAAACTGCTCAACATCGTACAGCAGCATGGATCTGCCGTTGAGCTGACGCGAATGGATCTCAATGGCTTGCTAAATTGGAGCGCTGCGTATCTAAAGCGCTATGATCTCAAAATTTCCAGGCTAGCGGCTGAGAGTTTGATCGATCGCTGCGAAGCCGATATGCAAAAATTGAGCAATGAACTGAACAAGCTGCGACTGTACGCTCAAAGTGTCGGTTTACGAGAACTCAATCAAGCAGAAATCGATGGCGTCAGCGTTCCGGACTTGCGGGGCAGTATTTTTGACCTGACCGACGCCTTGGCGGTGGGCGATGCCGGAAAAGCACTCCGGCTTTATCGTTTACTGAGGCAAAACAAAGAAGCCGGCAGCTTGATTCTTTTTATGTTGGCCAGACACATCAAGCAATTGGCCTGCGCCCGCAGTGCCGGAAGAGAGGAACTCCTGTCTGCTTTGATGAAGCTGCCTCCCTTTGTTTTGAGACGCCTTATCCAGCAAAGCAAACGATTCAACATAGAGCAGCTGGGGACGATGTACACGCTTTGCCATGAAAGGGACCGCTTGATCAAGTGGGGTAAAATGGACGAAGAGATCGCCCTGGAAGCTCTTATCGTGGCCCTGGCCGCGACCTTGCGATAAGACAGACAAGCATTTATAATTATCACCTGCTGTGAAGAACCCGAAAAGAAGGAGCTTTGGCCGTGAAAAAAATTCAAATGAAAACACCTTTGGTCGAGATGGATGGGGACGAAATGACCCGGATTATCTGGAAACAAATCAAAGACACATTAATTCTGCCTTTTGTGGATTTACAAACTGAGTACTTTGATCTCGGTTTGGAAGAGCGCAATCGGACGGACGATCTGGTGACGGAAGAAGCAGCCAAACGCACCCTGGAACTGGGGGTGGCGGTAAAATGCGCCACGATCACGCCCAATCAACAACGCATGGAAGAATATACCTTGAAAAAGATGTGGAAGAGTCCAAATGGTACGATCCGCGCGATTCTAGACGGTACTGTTTTTCGCACACCTGTCATCGTCAATGGCTTTAAAAGCTTCGTGCCCGGCTGGGTCAAGCCCATCACCTTAGCCAGACATGCCTATGGTGATGTTTATCGCAATGTTGAATATCGTGTAGACGGACCTGCCGAAGTGAGCCTGCAGATCAGCTACGCAGACGGACGCAAGGTAGAGCTGCCGGTACATCAGTTTGACGGTGCAGGCGTGGTTCAGGGAATGCACAATCTTGACGCCTCGATTGAGAGTTTTGCCAGAGCCTGCTTTGAATATGCTTTAGGCTGTGGGCAGGATTTGTGGTTCGCGACGAAAGACACGATTTCCAAAATTTACGACCATCGTTTTAAAGAAATATTCCAGGAAGTATTTGAAAAAGATTACGCGACAAGATTCAAGGCTCAGGGAATCGAGTATTTTTATACGTTGATCGATGACGTGGTCGCGCGGGTGATGCGCGGTGAGGGCGGCTTTATTTGGGCTTGTAAAAATTACGATGGTGATGTGATGTCAGATATGGTTGCGTCTGCCATGGGTAGTCTGGCAATGATGACCTCGGTTTTGGTTTCTCCAAAAGGCGTCTATGAGTATGAAGCCGCTCATGGAACGGTGACAAGGCACTATTACAAATACCTTGCGGGCGAAAGCACGTCAACAAATCCGGTGGCGACCATTTTTGCGTGGACCGGAGCTTTGGCCAAACGTGCGGAGTTGGACGAGCTGCCCGATTTGGAAGCTTTCGCGAAAGGTATTGAACAAGCAACTTTGGAGACCATCGAATCAGGTGCCATGACCGGCGATCTGGTCGCTCTCTACGAGGGTGAAGCCGCTGAACGTTTGGATACGGGCAGCTTCTTGAGCACGATCGCCGACCGTTATGTAGAACTTGCGGAAATCATATAGAAGAAGAGGAAAAAAAGTGAGTTATTTTGAAGATTGGAACAAGAACATTGAGGAACAAGGCGGCCAGGGAGGCCTGAGCGAATATGCCCAGCGCTATTATGAACTGGAAACCGCTGCCTATAAGCAGATATTGGCCGCTCATCCGGATGCAGTATGGAAAAGCTCTGCTGAAGAGATGTCGGAAAAGCTTGGTTTTGCCAGTGAAATGGACATTTTTCTTGGTTTCCTCGAGGGAATCAGCACCAGTCTAAAAAACAAGCTGGATTTGCCTTCCGTCAACGATGATACTGAAGTTGAGCTCGATATCGACTTTGAAAAATTATATTGGAACATGCACGAAGCCGCTGCTAAATGGCTGTATGAGCTGGAAGAATGGGACAACGTCTTCAATGCCGATGAACGTGTACAGATGACCAAAGCCTTTAATCGTGAACATATTGCCGTCAGCACCAAAGTGGGCCGCAACGACCCCTGCACATGCGGTAGTGGCAAAAAGTACAAAAATTGCTGCGGTAAGAGGAGCTGAGATGTATCAACAAACCGAGATCAAACAATTGTTTCGCCGGGCACAAGAGCACACGGACAAAGAACTGACTGTGGTGGGTTGGGCCAAGACGATACGCGATCAGAAAAATTTCGCCTTTATCAACTTGAGTGACGGCAGTATTTTTACACCGCTGCAGGTGGTTGTGGACGCGGATAAGATTGCAAACTACGATGAAATCGTGAAACAAGGCGTCGGTACGGCTTTCGTCATTAAGGGTCAGCTTAAATTAACTCCCGGCGCCAAACAGGCCATAGAACTGATGGCGACAGAGGTTTTCGTGGAGGGTGCCTCACCCCCTGATTACCCCATTCAGCCAAAACGCCACAGTAACGAATATCTGCGTACGGTTGCTCACCTGAGACCACGTACCAATCTGTTCAGCGCTGTTTTTCGGGTCCGATCAGAAGCGGCCCTGGCTATTCACCGCTTTTTTGGAGAACGCAATTTCGTTTACGTCCATACTCCTATCATTACAGCCAACGATGCTGAAGGGGCCGGCGAAATGTTTCAGGTAACCACGCTTGATCTGAAAAATCCGCCTTGCACCGAGCAAGGTGAAATTGACTACAGCCAGGATTTTTTTGGCAAAAAAACCTCTCTCACCGTAAGCGGCCAACTCAACGCCGAAACTTTTGCCCAGGCCTACGCGAAAGTTTACACTTTCGGGCCGACCTTTCGCGCTGAAAATTCAAATACCGCCCGCCACGCGGCTGAATTTTGGATGGTTGAACCTGAGATCGCTTTTGCCGACCTTAACGAAAACATGAAACTGGCCGAAGACATGCTGCGCTATGTCATCAAAGAATTGATGGAAAGATGCCCGGAAGAACTGGAATTTTTCAATCAGTGGGTCGACAAGGGCCTCCTGGCCAGGCTGAAAAATGTGGCTGAATCGGATTTCGCGGTCATTACTTACACGGAGGCAATCAAAGAGCTGGAAAAACACAATGATCGCTTCAAATATCCTGTCCATTGGGGTGCCGACATCCAGACCGAACACGAACGTTTCCTTTCCGAGGAACTGTTCAAAGGTCCGGTCTTTGTCACGGATTATCCGAAAGAAATCAAAGCGTTCTACATGAAGCTCAATGAGGATGGAAAAACTGTGCGCGCTATGGATTGTCTTGTTCCCGGAATTGGTGAAATTATTGGCGGAAGCCAACGTGAAGAAGATTTGGACAGACTCACTTCACGCATCCATGATCTGGGACTGAACGAAGAAGACTATGCCTGGTATCTGGATCTGCGCCGTTACGGCACGACACATCACGCAGGTTTTGGACTTGGTTTTGAAAGACTGGTGATGTATGTGACCGGTGTGAGCAACATCAGAGATGTTTGTGCCTACCCGAGAACAACGGGCTCAGCCAACTACTGATAGGCTTAAATTCATCATGGTCAAACCCTCGGATAAATGTTTTGTCCGGGGGTTTTCTATATACAAAGAAATGGGGTAAAAAATGGATAACAACGGCACAAAAATCTTGAGTCCCAAAATCGCTGATCTCCCTTTCAACGAACGACCGATGGAGAAGCTGCAGGCTAAAGGTCCGGCGGCTTTGTCTGACGCGGACCTGCTGGCGATTTTGCTGCGCAGTGGCCGCAAGGGCAGCAATGCTTTGGAAATGTCCTATCGCATTCTCTCGGGACAGGGGCAAATTGGCAAAAGTGCTCTGGGGGCGCTGAGCGGTCGTGCTTTTTTACGTCAGGCGGATGCTGAGGAACTGGCCGAATTTGAGGGTATCGGGAGCGTCAAAGCGCATCAGATCGTCGCAGCGCTGGAATTGGGGAGGCGGGTGCACAGTGAACCGGTTCCGGAAAAACCCTTATTAAATGCTCCCGAGCTTGTATGGGCCTTTTTGAAAGACGAGCTGGCTGATTGCGCGCAAGAGGAAATGCGCATCCTATTGCTGGATGTGAAAAACCGGCTCATTCGCATGGAAACGGTATCAAAAGGAGGCCTTTCATCCATGGTCATTCAGCCGAGAGAAATCATGCGCCTGGCGGTTCGGGCGAATGCAGCGGCCCTGATCATGGTCCACAACCATCCCAGCGGCGACCCCAAACCCAGCCAACAGGACTTGGACAGCACCCAAAAAATCAAGGAAGCAGCCAACTTGATTGGCATACCTTTGCAAGACCACTTGATTATATGCAAAGAACGCTTCACCAGCATCGCCCGAAGCTGTGGAATTTAAATTCAAGACCTGAATTTTGATACTTTCCATAAAATAATTCCGCAAATGTTGAGATTTGCCAGATTGAATTGTGCAAAACAAACAAACGAATACGCGAAATTCGTCTTCTCTGTCAACTTGTCAACATTGCTCTGTCTTTGTAGAATCAGGGAAGACAGATGTGTATGGGTTGTCTACAATGCTGTCCCATAATTTTTGTTGAGAAAGAACGAGGTAACAGAATGAAGATTGTTCTGTTGGCGGACCATAGAAAAAACGAATTGCTGGTGAATTTTTGCGTGGCTTACAGTCAAATACTGGCCCACCACGAGCTTTTTTCCTTGTTCCACACCGCCAGGCTCCTGGAACAAGCGACGGAGTTGTCCGTATTCGGCTTAGCGACTGACATTGTCGGAGGCCTGGACCAATTGGCCTCGCGGGCGATGTTCAACGAAATCGACGCGGTCATCTACTTAAAAGATCCGCAACTGGACAGCTATGATGAAAATAATCCCTTGATGAAAGCCTGCGATACCAACGTCATTCCGTATGCGAGCAATATCGCGGCAGCAGAAATACTGGTGCTGGCTATCGACCGCGGCGACCTGGATTGGCGCAATTTGGTGAGATGATTTGAAGTCGTGAGAGCATTGGTTCAGAGAGTCACAGAGGCCGCCGTGAGTATCGACGGCCAAATTTATGCCAAAATCGCGGGCGGTTTTCTGGTTTTGCTAGGTATCAGCGAGCGGGACGGGACAGCTGAAGCAGATTATATTATCCGCAAGCTGCCGCTCCTGCGTATTTTTGCCGATGATAATCTTCCCATCAACCGCAGTTTAAACGATGTGGGCGGAGAAATCTTACTGGTTTCGCAGTTTACTTTGTACGCTGACAGCACAAAAGGCAATAGACCGAGTTTTGTACACGCAGCGAAACCGGAAGTCGCTGAAAAGCTGTATGAATATGTGCGCGACGGTCTCAAGGCTTTGGGTGTCAAAGTTAAAACGGGTGTCTTTGGTGCTGACATGCAGATCAGTCTTGTGAACGACGGTCCGGTGACCATACTTCTGGAAACAAAGGATTGAACGGCTTACGTTGAAGGGCCCCGGGGCATTACCTTCAACACATGCTTGCAGATTGATACGCGCGAGTGATATTATGGGCGTCAATGGAAATTTTAGTAGATTAGGCAGCAGCTGTCGCAGAGAAGAGGATCTCGTCTGAAAGTCCTCCACAGTCGCCCGATTGAATTTCACTTCCGTTTTAGATGAATAATTTGAGTGCCGGCTTGCCGGAATTCGGGTGGTACCGCGGATACTTCCGTCCCGTTGTGGGATTGGGAGTTTTATTTTTTCGGAAAACAACGGAGGAGATATGAACCTTTTTGAACAACTGAAACAGCAGCTGAGCAGCTTGCACGAAGCTTACACTTCGGCTCTGGACGCAGCCAAATCCGGCAGAGACTTGGAAGAGATCCGCGTTAAATATTTTGGCAAAAAAAGCGCCCTGAGCAGCATGATGAAATCAATGGGTCAGCTTTCAGGTGATGAACGGCCGAAGTTCGGTCAATTGGTCAACGAACGCAGAGCGCGCATGGAAGAAGGCCTGAAAGAAAAACTCGAGCGCATATCTGAGCTTGAAGAACAAATCAAACTGAAAGCCCAGGCCATCGACATCACTTTGCCTGCCCGCTTCGTCAGCCGAGGTGCCAGACATCCCATTCAACAAACCATCGATTTGATTTCTGACATTTTTATGGGCATGGGATACAGCGTGCAGGAAGGTCCTGAGGTTGAGTACGTAAAATATAATTTTGAATTGCTGCGCATACCCGAAGGCCATCCGGCCAGAGATGAAAAAGACACCTTCTATGTCAATCCCGAAGTCATTTTAAGGACACAGACCTCCCCGGTGCAAGTAAGAACAATGGAAACCGTCAAGCCGCCGTTTAAAATGATTTGCCCGGGCAGGGTCTATCGCACTGACACACCGGATGCCACCCATTCACCGATATTCCATCAAATCGAAGGCATGGTCGTCGACAAAAATGTAGCAATGAGCGACTTAGTCGGAACCCTGCAGCTTTTTGCCCGGGAACTGTTCGGTGCAGACACTAAAATCCGCCTGCGCCCACACCATTTTCCATTCACCGAACCAAGCTGCGAAGTCGATGTGACTTGCTGGAGATGCGGCGGCACAGGCTGTCCGACCTGTAAAAATGAAGGCTTCGTTGAAGTGCTTGGCGCGGGCATGGTTCATCCCTGGGTACTCGAACAAAGCGGTATCGATACGAGTATTTACAGCGGTTTTGCATTTGGAATCGGCGTTGAGCGGACAGCCATGGCGCGATTTGACATTGACGACATTCGTAATATGTATGAAAACAATCTGTCGTTCTTAGAGCAGTTTAAGTGAGGTAAACATGATAGCAGTATTAAGTTGGCTAAAAGATTTCACCCCGATCAAGGTCGACACAAAGACACTGTGCGACGATTTGACGGACTCCGGTTCAAAGGTTGAAGGCTACAAAGTTGAAGGCTCTGAGATCAGCAAGGTGGTGAGCGGACAAATCGTATCGATCGTCAAGCACCCCAACGCGGACAGTCTCTTGATTTGTCAATTGGACGTAGGTCAAGCAGAGCACCTGCAAATTGTAACCGGCGCGCCGAATGTGGCGGAGGGTCAGATAGTACCGGTTGCGCTGGATGGTTCGATCCTGGCCGGAGGTCTGAAGATCAAAAAAGGCAAATTGCGTGGCGAAGTTTCAGAGGGGATGCTGTGCTCGATTCAGGAATTGGGCTATACCGTTGAAGATTTCCCTGACGCAGTCGAAGATGGCATTTACATTTTGCCCGCGGCGACCGAAATTGGGATCAGCATACAAAAAGCCATGCATCTTGATGAAACGAGCATCGAGTTCGAAATTACTTCTAACCGGCCGGACTGCTTTTCGATGGAGGGCCTGGGCAGAGAGATTGCAATCACCTATCGACAGGAATTTGAGCCCTTCTCGCCCGTCGTAGTCGCGAAAAATCACAAACAAAGCGCTGATTTTATCAAAGTCGACAACCGGGCTGCTGACCTTTGCTACGCATACAGAGGCAGAGTAGTGACAGATGTGAAAGTCGGACCTTCACCGCTTTGGATGCAAAAGCGCCTCAGGGCTGCGGGCATGAGACCCATAAATAACATCGTGGACATCACGAACTATGTCATGCTGGAATTGGGCCAGCCCCTGCATGCGTTTGACCTGAAAAATATCGGCGGTGCTGAAGTCGTGGTTCGCCGCGCAAATCCGGGAGAAATGATCATAACCCTTGATGAACAGGAACGCAAACTTGACCAGGCGATGCTGCTGATTTGTGATGCTCAGCAGCCGATGGCGGTGGCAGGGATAATGGGCGGCATCAATTCGGGTATCACCGCTTCGACTACAACCATAGTCTTTGAATCAGCGACGTTTAAAGCGGACAGTGTCAGAGAAACAGCTCAAAAACTAGGACTTCGCACCGAATCATCAAGCCGCTTTGAAAAAGGACTGGATGTCAATAACACTGAAAGGGCAATTAACAGGGCCTGTGAACTTGTGGAACAACTGGCTTGTGGCCAGGTGTGTCAAGGAGAAGCGGCCGCGCTGGGCGATCAGCCGCAAGCGGTGCAAATTGCCTGGGATTCTGAACGCATCAACCGTTTTTTAGGCACACAAATTGACGGTACGGAGATGGAAGATATTCTGCACCGGGTCGGCTGCGTGAGCCTGGAACGAGAACAAAATGACAAGCATGTTCACGGATTGCTGGAAATGCCCACTTTCAGGCCGGATCTGGAGGGTGAAGCGGACCTGACCGAGGAGGTGGCTCGTTTTCATGGATACAACAATATTCCGGCCACTTTGCTTTCCGGAAAATCTTTTACGCGCGGAGGCTTGAATGCCCGTCAAAAACTGCGCGAAAAAATCATGGAAGTCTGCCTGGGCCAGGGTTACTATCAAGCCTTCAGTTATACTTTCGAAAGCCCCAAACTGGATGATCTTGTGGATCTGCCCGCCGACAGCCCTCTGCGACAAAGGGTGCAGCTGCGAAACGCAGCCGAAGACTACAGTGTGATGCGCAGCAGCATGCTGCCCAGCATGTTGAAAATGGCAGCCAGCAACGCCAAACGAGGTCACGCAGGGGCACGCTTTTTTGAGTTGGGTACGGTGTTCGGAAGCATGATCTCCGGAGATGTTCTGCCCGAAGAAAAAGTAAAACTGGCGGCCGTATGTTACAACGTCAACGAAGAAAAAAGTTCAGGGGAATCCTTCTTTACCTTGAAAGCCCTTGTTCAGGAGCTGGCGGAGCAATTGGGGTTGTCCGATTTGAAATGGGTCAAGGATACACAACATCCCGCTTCGAACCCCTACCGCAGTGGCAGCGTTTATTTGGGTGACACACGGATTGGTTACGCCTGCTATATTTTGCCACGCGTCAACAAGCGTTTTGGTTCTCCGGAATCGACTGCTTATCTGGAGCTTGATCTTGAGAAAATGAGCGAAGCGGCCAATCTGCGCAGAAGTCAAAAAGCACTGCCGAAATTCCCGGCTGTCAAGCGCGATCTGGCTTTTACCTTGGATCGAGAAATTGCCGCAGCGGATATCGAAGCCAGCATAATGAAGGCAGGTAAACCGAATCTGCTTCGGGCTGAGCTTTTTGATATCTATCAAGGGAAACAAGTTGAAGAAGGCAAAAGGTCAATGGCCTACAGTCTGGTTTTCCGCAGTCAGGAGCGCACGCTTACGGATGAGGAAGTCGGTCTGGCCATGGAAAAAATCATCGCGACTCTGGCCGAAACACATCAAGCGGATATCAGAGCCTGATACTCGATCAATGAAGATTTTTCGGTAAGAACGCGAAATATTGTCCGAACGATCCGCAAACCTGATGCGTCACCTCTGCATATACTTTGGGCGGAGGTGATTTTATGTCCAGATCGATTGAGACCGCCCTCGTTTTTCCCCTCAGTATGACTTTGGTTCTGGTATCCGCCAGCCTGGCCTTTCCTGCTTACGAGGCTGTGAATCGACAAGCCCTGGCGGAAAATCGGTCCTCGCGTGCAGCCATGGACGGCAAGTCGGTTTATCGCGCGTTTTACGGGGAAGAACAGCTGCCGCAGCTGGAAAGTCACGTGGATGCCTTAAAAGACAATCTATCGATTGTGGAAGACAATGTCCTTCTTTTTAAGCGGCTCCTGGATATTCCTTCAGATACAGAAATCGCAGCAAAGGGTGACCCGGCTTCCGGAATTGGTGTATCGCCATGAAGGAACAAAGGGTGCTGCGGCTGCGCTGCGGAGACGTGTTGAAGAAACAAGAGGCGGCGGGCATCAGCCTGTTTTTTGCCTGTATTATGATTTCCTTGCTGCTCCTGAACATCATTGTTTTAGGAGGGGCGAAAAACCTTCTTTTGCAGACGCAAGCGGGAAACAAGCTGGAGCAGGAGACTGAGCGAGCCCTTTCCCTGTATGACGTAAAACTGTATTCGCATTATGGTTTGTGGGGCATGCACGAAAAACTGGCTGAATGGCTGGCTGAGAACGAAGACGTCGAAGAGAGTTTCAGAGATATTGAGGGGGCCGGGGACTATGCATTTGCTTTGAGCGATCCTTTGCTGGAACCTTTAGCCCTGCAAGAGCAGATCAACGCGTTCATGAAGCCTCGCTTTCCATTAGTTCTGGCAGAACAACTTCTTATATTTATGAAACAAATTCAAGGCGGGGTCCAAAACCAGGAACTTGCGCTCATGGATGATCAACTCGCAGAAACTCAAAACAACATAGGGGTAAGTGAATTTTCCGATTATCTGGATACTGTGAAGGACAACGAGGTCGACGAGACAAGCGAAAACCTGCCTTCTTCAGGAGGGCTGACCGTTCAGGTGCTGTCTGCGTTGAAAAAAGAGTTGCAAGATGGGCTGGCGAGCGGAATATCATTGGGTGGAGAGCAAGAAGGCTCAGCCGTTGAGGCTGAAAACATTTTTCAGCTCCTGGCGGATGCTCAAGCCATGATGGATTTTGAGGTCGGTACAGGCTATGAAAGATTGGGACTCAATGAATATGCCCTGCGCATGTTTCCGGCTCAAGTACACGTTGAAGGTCTTGCGGGTGACTACCCGATCACCGAAAGTTTGCGCGGGCATGCATTAGAGAAGGATCTTAACAAAACGAACCTGAGTGTTGAATTCCTTTTGACCGGAGCTAAAAGCAGGGAAGCTGAACAAAAAGTCAGGAACAAGCTTTATCTTATTCGTCTGGCTTGCCAAATCGGCAGCATCCTGGGGAATAAAGAGAAAATGGAACTCTACCGTAAAACTGCAGAAATTCTAGCTCTAGCAATTGCGGTGGTCAGTATTGGTGAAGTCAACATTCCACCTGAAGCAATAACTTACAGCATAGTCGGTATCATTGGACTGAAAGAAGCCGCTGAGGATACGAAAAAACTCATCAAAGGAGAAGCCGCAGCACTTTTGCCCTATACCGAAAACATGAAAACGGCTACTCGTTACCATGATTATCTGCGCCTGATGTTGATGACAGTCCCTCAAGAACGACTCCTGGAACGGCTATGTGTTTCTATCAAAGAGGATTTTGGGAGTGATTTTTACATCAGCGCCAATCTGGAGCTGGACTGGTCCAGCCCCTACTTCACTGAAATGCATGAAGTATTCACACTCAGGAGGAGTTACGCAGTCTATGATAAAAAAACAATTGCAAAAGACTGAAGCGGCGTCCATGAGTCTCGAAGCTGCGTTGACCTTGCCATTGCTGATACTGGTTTTTCTGCAGCTCGCCTTGAGTGTGCATGCCGTTTCCGCTGAATTGTCAGCGTTTTCTGCTCTCCGGCGCCTCGGCAAAGAAAGCAATTTAATTTTGGCCGCTCAGCATCAAATCAGCACAAGTGAAGACTATGAGCACAATCTAAAAGGAAAAAATTCCGATGTGTCTGAGGAGACAAGCGTGTTGAACTCGCCTTTTGCCACTGTGCTCAAGGATGCCGGAATAAGCAAGCTGAGCAGCGGCTTGCTTTCCGAACGGCTGAACCTATGGTTCAACGAAATTTTCGACAATCAACTCAATTTTTCTCTGCTCAAGGACAGCCGGATATTTCTGCAAATTCCACAAAATTCCCGACTGGGACGATTGCATCTTTTCTACAAAATTCCGGGGATATGGGAAGATCTCTCCCGCTCGCAGACTATATTGATTAACGACTGGCGTGGTAATAAAACCGCAGAAGCGGAAAGTGCAGAATCAGACGCTGATGCTGTTCCTGCAGACATTTGGTCATGGGACAACTTAAGTCGCGGGAAAGCTTTTCAAAAAAAATACGGTGGCAATTTAAGCACTTTTCATCCTGTGGTGGCACGAGCTGAAGACGGCAAAGTCACGATGATCAAGAGCATCAATCTGCTGGCGCCCGCCTACCGCGGGGGCAGTAGTCTGACAGAAGCATTTGAAGAATGGATGGATGATTTGACGGCTTTTAACGGGAGTGCAGAAACCGGTCCGATAGTGAAAAAAAGTTTGTTGATCGTGGTTCCTGAAAACAGTCCTTTCCTGCAGCTGCAGATTCTGGAAAGCAAGCAGCGCGTGGCGGGCGCGCGGGGTGTAGCAATCGAAATAGTCAAGGATGGTTTTGCAGAAGAACCTTGATCAAGGGGAGACGATCAGCTTGAGACTGCGATCCTGTTTTTAAATGAGGAAATGAAGCTGGTTCGCTGAGGCTTTTCATTGTGAAATAGGTCTGTTTGGGGTAAGATGTCTAAGGAAATTTGTTACCGCCAAAGTCAGGAAACGGAGGCCGCTTATGCAATCAGACCGCTGGGACAAGGATGTGCTGGAACTCTATCGCGCTGTTCAAGCCCTGGAGTCAACTGAGGAGTGTCAAGCTTTTTTCACGGATCTTTGTACCGTAGCAGAACTCCAATCTCTGGCCCAACGTTTTGCAGTAGCCAGATTACTGAAAGAGAAAATGACTTATGCCGACATTGGAAAGCAGACCGGTGCTTCCGCCGCCACGATCAGTCGTGTCAATCGCGCCCTGAACTATGGAGAAAATGGATATAGCACGATACTTGCGCGCTTAGAAACTGAAGATAAGTCATAAGCAAGAAGAGGATATATGGGAATTTTAAATAAAGTATTTGGCAGCCACAGTGACCGAGAAATCAAGAAAATCATGCCCCTGGTTGAAAAAACTGAAAGTTTTGAAAGTGCTTTAGCCAAGCTGGACGAACATCAATTAAAAGCCAAAACCGTCGAATTCAAAGAACGTTACCAAAACGGTGAAAGTCTGGATGACCTTCTGCCTGAAGCCTTCGCAGTCTGCCGAGAGGCAGCCTGGCGTGTTCTGGGCATGAAACATTATCAGGTTCAAATCATTGGCGGCATCGTCTTGCATCAAGGTCGCATCGCTGAAATGAGAACCGGTGAAGGGAAGACTCTGGTCGCCACTTTG
>CAYNZF010000051.1:0-14419 GCA_964401615.1 uncultured Oscillospiraceae bacterium | reverse complement strand
GAAAATAGCTTCTCTGCAGTTCGAGAAATTCTGCTTGTGTTAATTTTTGTTTCATAAAACCTCTATGGCAAAAGTATTCTTTCGATTTTTCCCAATCCCTCTGCCAGCAAAGCCGGGATGTCCAGATTAGCTTCTGCTTCAATGGCCTGATGCAGGCTGGGTCTGGTGCGGGGATGCTTGGCGACAAACACCGTACAGCAGTCTTCGTAGGGCAAAATGGACGTTTCGAAAGTGCCGATTTTTCTGGCCAGCATGATGCTGCTGTCTTTGTCTAATCCTATAAGGGGGCGGTAGACCGGTTTTTCTACCACGGCGTCAGTTGTCGCCAAAGCTTCGTTGGTTTGACTGGCGACCTGACCCAGGCTTTCACCGGTAATCAATGAAATGCAGCCGCGTCGGCTCGCCAATTCGTCTGCGATCCGCATCATCATGCGGCGCATCACGATAGTCATCATTTCAGGTCGACAGGCCTCATTGAGCTGCATTTGAATGCTGGTGAAGTCCACAACGTTCACGTAAAGTCTGCCAATATAGCCACACAAAATTCGACCGAGATCCAGGACTTTTTCTTTGGCCCTATCGCTGGTATAAGGGTACGTATGAAAATAGATTGCTTCAAGCACCACACCTCGCGACGCCATCATGTAGCCGGCGACAGGGCTGTCAATTCCGCCTGACAACAAGAGCATGGACTTGCCGGAAGTGCCGACGGGCAGGCCTTTCAATCCGGGTGTTTTTTCGTGATATATGTAGAGTGCGTCGCGCAGTTCCAGCTCAAGCGTAAACTGAGGATGCTTTATATCAACCTGCAGCTGCGGAAAATGATCCAGCAGGCAGGCTCCAACGTCTTTGACCAATTCGTTAGAAGGATAAGGCAAGCGCTTGTCCCCTCTTTTGGCTTCGACTTTGAAAGTTTTGGAATCACCATCTGACAGCACAGTTTCGGAATAATCGATACACGCAGCCAGAATATCCGCCAGAGAATCCAGGGCTTCGTAGCGTGTCACCAGCGAGGCAGAAACCAGGCCGAAAACCTTGCAGGCCACCAGTAAAGCTTCGTCTAAATGAGCTGAGGCCTCTTTGTTCATGGGTTTGATCCAGATGCGGGATTCTTTTTGTGTGACATTGAATTTTCCGAGATTGTCCAGACGACGACGTAAATTCATAAACAAACAATGTTCGTAATTGCAGCGGTTCAGGCCTTTAAGCGCGATTTCCCCGAGTCTGGCCAGGATGAGGCGTGATTTTGCAGGACATTGAGTTGAAGGCAAAGGATAGCCATTTTCATTATTCAAAATAATTCTCCATCAGTGTTTTAGTGTGGTGACCACTTTATTGATGATTTGGGCCGCTGTGATGATTTCAGCCTTGTTTTGAGAGGCGTCGAAGCTCACGCGTATTGCGGACTCCATACGTTTTACCGGCAGTTTCATCGCTTGCAGGACGTCACTGTAAGGTGCTTTGGAATGGCAGGATGAGGCTTGAGAGAGATATATTTCTCGATCCGCAAGCGCGTGCAATAAGGTTTCTCCGCGTATTCCGGGAAAGGACAAATTTATGATCCAGGGACAGGCATCCTCGGGTGAATTGTTGATAAAAAGAGACGTGTCCAACTCGCCCAGGAAAGTTTCCCGCAGCATCTTGACTTGTTCAGTGGCTTCGGGCATTTTTTCCAGTCCCAGCTGGACAGCCAACGCCATGGCGTCAAGCAGAGGACTGTTTTCTGTGCCGGAACGAAGTCCGAGCTGATGTCCGCCGCCGTGAAGCAAAGGCTCGATCCGCAATCCCTTTTTTAAGTAGAGCAGGCCGACCCCTTTAGGCGCGTGAATTTTGTGACCGGAAAAAATACCAAAATCCACGGCACTGCGCTGTAAGTTTATTTCCATTTTTGTCAAAGCCTGAACGTAGTCGACACAAAGCCTGGCCTGAGGTGATTTTTGTTTCATGAGCTTACTGACCTTGGAGAGATCATTGATAGCTCCGGTTTCATTATTGACGGCCATCACACAAACTAGAGCGACGTCCTTATTTAAAAGTTCTGCAAAAACCTCAAAATCCAGCTTTCCATTTGTACACAAAGGAATTTCCAAAAATTCGAGTCCCAGTTTTTCACAGGTAAAACGGGCGGATTCGTGAACTGCAGGGTGTTCACCCGCCGTCACCAAAACCCTTGTTCCACTGTGTCGGTTCGCGTTGAGATAGCCCTTGATGGCGGTATTGGCTGATTCCGTTGCTCCTGAAGTTACGATGAGTTCTGCAGGCGCACAATGTAAAAGTCCGGCAAGGTTTTTTTTGGCCGCCTTGATACGTAATTCTTCCGACAAACCAAGTCGATGGGCCGCCGCAGGATTGGCAAAATGCGCGCTGCTGCCGTTTGCATACAAATGAATGACTTCCACATATGGAAATGTGGAAGCCGCGTGATCGAGATAAATCATTAAACATCCTTTATAAGCGCCTCCGGGAGGCTGCTTAATTACTTTGTTGTGCCTTCAAAATTGAGGAGCACTCTCTCACCGCGTAAAACGGTGGTGTTGATTTCACACGGAGCACCACTTCTGGAAAGGAGAACGGCCTGGCTGACCAGGACGGGTGTCCCCCTGGATATGTCCAGGATTCTGGCTTCTTCCGCTTCAGCCGGACGTACATAGATGCGGTGACTGACCCGCTGCGGCAGATAGGCATAGCGATTCGCTGTGATGTCTATCATTCTTTTTCCCTGGCGAATGGATTCATCCAGACCGGGGAACATTTGCTGCGGGATATAAGAAACGGAGAAAGCATAAACCGCCGTCTGTTCTTGATAGGTCCAGGCAATTTCGTAGCATTCCGGCACATTGCCTTTGCCAAACGCAGAGGCGACATCCGCAGGCAGCCTTTTGGCCAGCGTGTAGTCCAGAAACTGTTTTTCTTCGATGCTTTTTCCGGCTAAAAAAGAAAAACTAAAACCGCTAAAGTGATCAAGCACGACGCGGGGGGGTTCTGAACTGACGTAAGTGCCCTTCCCTTTCATGATGACCAGAAGTCCTTCTGCAACCAGTTCTGCTATAGCTTGACGAACCGTCGGCCTGGAAAGCTCCAATTCTGCACAAAGTGCCAATTCGGTCGGGATTTTTTCTCCGGGAGCATATTCTCCGCTTTCGATTCGTTCACTCAAGAGTTCCTTGAGTTGTGCGTACAAAGGTACACTGCTTCGTTTATCAAGCCGCATTTGCCTGACCTCCCCAATAAATACAACACAATGTATAGACATCCGTCGTTATTACAAGATTCTATCACTTTTCCAAAATGAATGAAACTTAGTTTGTGGGCGAATTTGAAATTTCTTTCGTAAAAAATCGAATAATAGGGCTGATTACATGCAAAACGTCGTATTTCAAAGTCTAAACCGTAAGTTCGACACCATTTTGAGCAATTTGATCGACCTCGGCCGCAAGCAGGGGTTTCACAACGTGCTTGAGATAGTCATCCACTTGCCCCGGGGCTCTGCCAATGTAAAGACTCGGATCCATTAAAGCGTCCAGGTCGTCTGCGCAGAGTTGAAAATCGGCACTCTCGGCTATGCGTTTGAGCAGGTCGTTGGGCCGACCGAATTCTTTTACTTCCCGGCCTGCTTCCATGGAGAGCTGACGGATTTTTTCGTGCAGGACTTGGCGGTCACCACCTCTCTTCACCTCCTCCATCATGATGTTTTCAGTTGCCATAAAGGGCAGTTCTTCCAAAAGGCGTTTCTTAATGACTTCAGGATAGACCACCATGCCTTCGGCGATATTACCGTAGATTCCAATTATGGCATCAGTCGCCAAAAAGGCTTCCGGTACGGAGATGCGTTTATTGGCGGAATCGTCAAGTGTTCTTTCAAACCATTGTGCCGCGGCTGTTTGGGCAGGATTGCTGACGACAGCCATGACGTAGCGCGCCAGCGAGGCGATGCGCTCACTGCGCATGGGATTGCGCTTATATGCCATTGCCGAAGAACCGATTTGGCCTTTTTCAAAAGGCTCCTCCATCTCCTTCAGATGCTGCAGCAGTCGGAGATCGTTTGAAAATTTATGCGCGCTCTGAGCGATTCCGGCCAGCACTTGCAGCACACGTGTATCGATTTTTCGGGAATACGTTTGTCCGGAGACATCATAAACGGCTGAGAAGTTCAGCTTTTTGGCTATACGTCGATCGAGTTCCCGACACTTTTCTTCATCGCCGCCGAACAACTCCATGAAACTGGCCTGTGTGCCGGTCGTGCCTTTGGAACCCAGAAGTCTGAGCCCTTTCAGCACAAAATCCAGATCTTCTAAATCAAAGATCAAATCCTGCAGCCAGAGCGTCGCACGTTTACCGACGGTAACCGGCTGAGCGGCCTGAAAGTGCGTAAAGCCCAAAGTGGGCAGAGCTTTGTACTGTTCCGCGAACTCCGCCAGCGCTTTTATGACATAAAGCAGTTTGGGACGCAGTAATTCCAATGCTTCGCGCATCAAGATCAGGTCTGTGTTGTCACCGACATAGCACGAAGTCGCGCCGAGATGGATAATGCCTTTGGCCAGAGGACACTGCACTCCGTAGGCGTGGACGTGTGCCATGACATCGTGGCGGACTTTGGCTTCTTGTTTTCGGGCTTCTTCGTAATTGATGTCACTTTCGTGCGCACGCAATTCAGCTAATTGAGCATCGCTGATATCCAGGCCCAGCTCTTGTTCAGTCTCAGCCAGAGCGATCCAAAGCTTGCGCCAGGTTTTGAATTTTTTGTCGGGAGAGAAAATGGCCTGCATCTCTTTGGAGGCATAGCGACTGTTCAATGGACTTTCATACCGATCATTCATGAGCACGTCCCTTTCGAAAAAAACGCTGCGTAATACGACGCAGCGTTGCAAAGTCATATTGGGTAAATTATGCCAAAATTGCTCTTAAAGCACAAATTCGAATGCATAGACAGAGCACATCCATGGCGGTGTCGAGTTCGGCGGTGTCAGGAAACGATGGCGCGATCCGGATATTGCGGTCCAGCGGGTCTTTACCATTGGGGAATGTAGCGCCGGCCGGTGTCAAGGCGACGCCTGCTTCTTTAGCCGCGGCCACAACGGCTTTGGCTTGATTGGGTAAGAGGTCGATACTGACAAAGTAACCTCCCTTGGGTTCATGCCATTTGACCAAATCAGTCTCAGCAAAATTTTTCTTCAGCTTATCCAGCACGAGCGAAAATTTCGGGGCCAGGATCTCGGCGTGTTTGGCCATAACGGCTTCGATTCCGCCGTTCTCTTTAAAGAAATTGGCATGTCTGAGCTGTCTGACCTTGTCAGGGCCTATGGTTTGGAATTTCATACCGTCCAAAAACCACTTGATATTGTTTTCCGAACCGGCCATGGCGGAGATGCCTGCCCCGGCAAAAGTCATTTTAGAGGTTGACGCGAATTCCAAAACACGATCCGGATGTCCGGCATCGACGCACATCCCGTAGAAATCATATTTCGGGGCTTTGTGCTCAGGGTCCAGGTTGTGAACAACATACGCATTGTCGTAAAAAATCCGGAAGTCCGGAGCTGCTTTCATTGCGGCCATGCGGCCTAATGTTTTTTCTGAAAAAATAATGCCTTCAGGATTTGAGTAGACCGGCACGACAAACATCGCTTTGATGCGGTCATCATTCTCGGTCAGCGCTTCGATGACGTCCATGTCAGGACCCTCGGCAGTCATAGGCACGAAAATCAATTCACAACCGTAGGATTCAGGAATGGCAAAATGGCGGTCGTAGCCCGGTGCCGGGCAGAGAATTTTTATTTTTCGCGGATCTCCCCAGGCCGCGGCTTGACCGGGCAGAGGAAAATTGATGGCGCGAGTAAAACAATCGTACATTAAATTGAGGCTGGCATTGCCGTGGGCCAGAACATTGGAGACCGGCATTTTGAGAATTTCAGCGAAAATTTCCCGTGCTTCGGTGAGACCCATCAACACGCCATAATTGCGGCTGTCCGTGCTGTCTGCAGCCTTGAGCTCTGTTTTCGAGTAAGCGCGTTCCAGGCCCATGTCACATACCATGTCCAACTGGGCAGGACATGGTTTGCCCCGGGTCATATCAAGCTTCAGATTGAGACTTTTATAATTTTTATATTCGCTCTCAAGCCGATCAAGTTCGGATTGGGCATCGGCTTTACTCATTTCACTATATTTTTTCATTGATTTTCCTCTTACTTCCTCAAAAAAACTACGACAAATTATATGTTTTGAGTGTCTTCAGTACAAGGCGTTCTTTTGCCATAAAAAGAGCGAAAAAACAGCTATTTGTGATTAAAATGACTACTCGCAGGGCACAATGTCCGTAAAAAGCAAATCACCTTGCTTATTTACATAGTATACGGCTAAAAGGTAGCGTATTTCGTGTGTGTTGAATGCGTGCTCATGAACATACTGCTGCATGCAGCGCTGCAGCCGTAAAAGCTTGCGCCGGTCTACCGCCTGCTCTGCTGAAAATTCCGACAAATTCCCCACCCCCGCAACGGATCTTGCTTTGACTTCCACACACAAAAGCAAATTTCCGCGATTCGCTATGATATCTATCTCACCGACGCGGAACAGCGCATAGTTTCTTTCGAGTACTGAGTAGCCTGTCTGCTGAAGGAGATGCTCGAAATAAGCTTCGGCTGCGATACCGAGCTTCCTCGCGTCGGAACGATCGGCGCTAATCTTTATCAATGTGGTGGCCGGGTTCTGCTTGAGCTGTCAATATTCTGCTCAGATAGCTTAAGCGATGGATCGCGCTCGGTCCTTGTTGAGCCAATGCTTCAAGATGCGCTTTTGACCCGTAACCGACATTGGTGGCAAAACCATAACCCGGATATTCAGCATCCATTTTCTGCATGTATCGATCCCGCGTGACTTTGGCCAGGATTGAGGCGGCCGCGATGCAATTGCAGTGGTTGTCACCTTTGACGATTTTTTCTCCCGGAACCGGAAGGGTCCAGCTTACATAATCGAAGAGGCAAAAGTCCGCCTGAGGGCGCAGTTCGTGCAAGGCTTCATGAGTCGCCAGTTGAATGGCTGCGTTGATGCCGTTTTGGTCGATAAACCCGGGTGCAATCAGCTTGACAGAAAAAGCCAGCGCCTTGGCCTTTATTTCATCACGCAGTTCAAGCCTTTGTTTGGGACTGAGTTTTTTTGAATCATTTAAACCCAAAACAGGGCGGTCAGGATGCAAAATACACGCCGCGACGCACACCGGTCCGGCCAGGGGGCCGCGCCCCACTTCATCGATCCCGGCAATATTTGTAAAGCCTTGACTGCGCAGCTCAAGTTCCCTCAGATTCATACGTTCAAAACGAGCCGCCAGATCTTCCGCGCGTTTCATTCAGATCACAACCTCAAGGCTCATACGCCCGATTCTGCCACTGCGAAATTCAGTGAGCAGCAATTTGGCAAAACGGTCCTCGTCTATCTTGTTACCCTTGCGGATACAAGCCCGATTTCTGGCCATAGCTTCAAATCTGGACCAATGAAGCATTTTCTCTTCTGCGTCTGACCAGGGATTGTCCTCTGCATCCATGGCTTCTTCCTCACCTTCAGGAAAATACGTTGAAGCTTTTCCGAAGCGAGCCAGCATTAAGTCCGGATATAAATCGACAAGACGGTTCGCGGCGTGGTACGAGAGCTCGATGCTGTCCAGGATGTCATCCTTGATTGCACCTGTCATGGCCAAATGCAATTTCGTGTCCCATGCACCCAGATTGGGCCAGAGGACGCCGGGCATATCCAAAAGCTCAAAATCTGCCTCTGTCTTTATCCACTGTCTCGAACGGGTCACACCGGGCCTGTCTTCCACTTTGGCCGCCTTACGTTTAGCCAGCTGGTTGATCAAAGTTGATTTCCCGCTGTTCGGAATTCCCACCACCATAATACGCAGGGGTCTTACCAGCCTGCCTTTGGCCAGGGCTTTCTGAACTGTCGGCGCACCTACTTCCCTCACCAGGGCGCTGAGCTCCTGCAAGTCTTTACTATGCACGAGGTCCAGGGCGACAGCCTTTTGTCCTTGTGCATGCAAAACAGCCAATGACGCGGCGGTTTTTGTCTCATCCGCGAGATCTCGTTTGGTCATCACCAGAATATGATCTTTTCCGGCGATTTGTTTACGCAGGTCAGGATTTCGGGAAGCAATCGGAATCCTCGCATCACAAGTCTCGATGACCATGTCGACCAGCGGCAGCTGCTCTTCGATCAAGCGTTTCGTCTTGGCCATATGACCCGGGAACCAATTTATTTCCATCATTTACCTCTTTTTGCTTCTATCTTACAAGATGATGCAAGTAGACAGCCACCGGAGTGTTGAACATGAATTTTCGCAAAACATCTTAATATCTCTAAAAAATAACCGCTCCCGAATCCGGAAGCGGCTGAATCAAGTTTTGTTTTAACTTAAGCTTTTTTGGTGAGTACAAGTTTCTCGCGAACCTTGGCCGCTTTACCAACACGTTTGCGCAGGTAATACAATTTGGCTCTGCGAACTTTACCTTTTCTCATCACTTCGATTTTTTCGATTTTAGGCGAATGTATCGGTAAGGTACGTTCCACGCCCACACCATAAGAAACACGTCTTACGGTAAAGGATTCGCTCAGGCCACCGCCTTTTCTGGCGATAACTGTGCCTTCAAATACCTGGACACGTTCACGGTTACCTTCTTTGATTTTTAAGTGTACCCGAACTTGATCGCCGATCTCCACTTTCGTTGTGTCTTCACGCAATTGCGCTTGCTCAACAGCTTTGACTAAATCCATATGCGTTCTCCTTTCTTTTCAAGGACGTTCATGCACGCAAAGGCAGCGGACCATCCGTAATAACTTGCAGATAATACATCAAGAGTAAGAAAAAAGCAAACCCTTTTTAGGCCAGATCCTCTGCGCTATGCAACACAAAAAATGTCCCTGCTTCGTGGATGGGCTGCAAAGGCATACGCGTCCACTGCACCAGCGCAGCGTCACAGCCGGCGTTTTTGGCACAAGCTACATCATAGCGCGCATCACCGACATAGAGAATATCTTTAGTTGAAAGTTGGTAGCCGAGTGTCTTCGACATCTTGTCGCGTGCTACAAACAAAGGGGTAGGATCGGGTTTATGCGCTGTGGTGTCTTCGTGAGCGACCACAACATCAAAATAGCGGTCCAAATCAAAATTCTTGAGATTCTCATGGGCCGGAATACTGCCTTTGGCTGTTACGACACCCATCGGTACAGCCAGTTTTTTCAGCTGATCCAGCAAATATTTTGCCGGCCAAAAAACTGCGGTGTTTTCATACATCTCACCCTGGTTATAGGCCCGATAAGCCTTTAGATAGGTATCGACCAGTTGGTCAGGAACAGTGTTTCTGACATAGTCGACCAGCGGCAAGCCGATACCGGTCATCACGACCTCATCGTCCTGCACCGGTAAATTCAAGGCACGATAGGTCCTTTGGTAGGATTCACAGATGTGGGGTACCGTGTCGACCAGAGTCCCGTCCAAATCAAAAAAGATGGCTTTGTAACGACATTGGCGCAGCTCGACCGATTTGAAAGGACGTGCCGCAATCGGACTGTTGAAACGGTCAATTTTCACTTTTTTCATAAACCTCAGCCTTGTATTCGTGTTTTAAAAATTCAATCAAATCAGCATGCTCTCCGGCTGCCAATGAAAGGCGGTCAAACATGTGAGGGGCTTTGTGCAGTGTTTCGGCCAGGCCGTCATTTTTGCGCCAGGCCTCAATGCGCGCGTGATGTCCGCTCGATAAGGTCTCGGGAACGTTCATGCCCTGCCAGCTGGCCGGTTTGGTGAAGTGCCTGCATTCCAGGGTCCCGTCACTGTGTGATTCCTGTTCGTGTACTTCTTCTGCAGGCAGAACTCCCGGTATAAGCCTCGCTGTCGCGTCAATCAGCACCGCCGCAGCGAGCTCGCCTCCGGTCAGGACATAGTCGCCGATGGAAATTTCTTCTGCTCCCATAGCATCAAGGACTCTGGCGTCCACACCTTCATAATGACCACACAGAAAAATAAGCTGTTCTTCTTTGGCCAGCTCTTGGACCAAAGCCTGGTCCAGCTTTTTTCCTTTTGGGGAGAGATAGATGGTCCGTGGGTTTAACATGGGCGCGAGATTTTTGGCTTCCAGCCAGGCTCTGTAAATCGGTTCGCATTGCATCAGCATACCTTTGCCGCCGCCAAAAATCGTGTCGTCGATTTTTCCGTAAGGATTATCCGCAAAATCACGAATGTTCAGGCAATTTAAAGCAAAGAGCCCCTTTTCAAGCGCTCTTCCCGTTATACTGCAGCGAATATTCTGTTCAATTTGTTCAGGAAACAAAGTCAAAACCGTGAACTGCATCAGTCGCTCCTAATCGTATATTTCCCACAAACCGTGCGGCAGCTGCACATGGATTTCACCCTTATTCAAATCTGCGTCAAGAAAGGTCTCCGGACTTATAGCCAGGTAGAGTGCTTTCATTTTTGGTCGCGCAATTTCGTAGATGTCTTGAGCACCGTTGTCGGATATGTCCTTTAACCGCCCGATTTCACCACGCTCAGCGTCGATGACTTTTAAGCCGATCAGATCGCTCACGTAGTACCGTCCCTCAGGCAAAGGGGCCGCCTCGTCACGGCTGACTGAAAGGTAGTGATTTTTCAAAGCCAGTGCTTCATCGCGGTCATCCAGACCCTCGATCTTGATCAGCTCGAAATTATTCATCCGACGAGCGGTAAAACGAACCTTCTTTACAAAAAGTCCTCCGGCTGTCAGAAGTGACAGTTCGGAGAGCTCTTGTAAGCGATCTTTGTTTTCGGAAAGCACAACGACTTTTAATTCACCCTTGACTCCGTGCGCACCGATGATTTGGGCGACGTGCAAAAATGTTTGTTTTTCCATGTCAGTCCAGAATGTCCAAAGAGACACGTTTGTCCAGACGCGCGGCTTGTGCTTTTAGAACGGTGCGCAAAGCTTCAGCTCTGCGGCCGCCTTTGCCAATGATTTTACCCATGTCATCCTTGTTAACACGTACTTCGAGTGTGACAGAGTTGCCATGCTCCACGGGATTAATTTGGATTTCATCAGGGTGATTGACCAGCGGGCGCAGCAGCGTCAGTAAAAGATCACGCATGCGATTGGTCTCGTGGTTCATTATTGGATAACCCCCGATTTTTTCAGCAAAGCGCGGACGGTTTCAGTCGGTTGAGCGCCATTGTTGAGCCATTTTTTGGCTTCATCGGCATCGATTTTGATTTCCGCAGGGTCGGTGAGCGGATTATAAGTGCCGATTTCAGCGAGATTTTTACCATCGCGCGGGGCTCTTTGATCTGCTACGACTACACGATAGAAGGGTGCCTTTTTAGCCCCTGCTCTTTTTAATCTGATTTTTACCATTGTTTTTCCTCCAAAAGTTGTTTTATATTACCAGGGCTGTCACCGGTTCAGAACGGAAATCCTCCGCCCTTCCCCATGCGACCGAGGGCACCCATGCCCTTCTTTCCCTTAAGGCCACCGAAACGCTTAAAAAGTTTTACAGATTCTTCGTATTGTTTGACGAGGCGGTTCACGTCTTGAACGCTGGTCCCGGATCCGGCTGCGATTCGCTTCCTTCTGGATGCATTGAGCAGATTGGGATTGGTTCTTTCTTTCATGGTCATCGAGCGGATGATGGCTTGATTGCGATCAATAACTTTATCGTCCGGATTGACCTGATCCATCGCTTTTTTATTGATGCCGGGAATCATACCCATGAGGTCCTTCAAGGAGCCCATCTTCTTCACTTGTTCGAATTGATCGAGCATGTCCTGCAAAGTGAAGCGATTATTCTGCAAATTTTCCATGGTCTTCAGGGCTTGCTTTTCGTCAATGTGCGCGGTCGCTTTTTCTATCAAGCTGAGAACGTCGCCCATGCCCAGAATTCTGGAAGCCATTCGATCGGGAAAATATTCTTCAAATGCATCGACCTTTTCACCCACAGCGATAAATTTGATGGGTTTTTGGGTCACCTGCGCGATAGATAAGGCTGCGCCGCCTCTGGCGTCACCATCCAGTTTCGTCATGATGAAGCCATCCAGACCGACGGATTGGTTGAACTCCAGCGCGATGTTGACGGCTTCCTGGCCGATCATGGCGTCAACCACCAGGAGACTCTCGGTGGGATTGACCACACGATCGATCGCTTTGAGCTCCTGCATCAGCTCGCGGTCGATGGTCATTCGTCCGGCGGTGTCCACGATGAGCGTGTCGCAGAGCATGTAACGCGCCCTGGAAACTGCGGCTTCGGCGATGACCACCGCGTCTTTTTCTTGTGGTTGAATGAATACCGGCACATCAATGGATTTGGCCAGGACTTCAAGCTGCAAAGCCGCCGCGGGGCGGTGTGTGTCAACCGATGTGAGCATCGGCTTTTTACCTTTTTTCTTGAGCACTTTAGCTAGTTTGGCAGCCGTGGTGGTTTTTCCTGAACCTTGCAAGCCCAATAACATAATGACTGTGAAACCTGAGGGGCTCACTTTCAATTTACTGTCACCGACACTGAGCATCTCTGTGAGCGCTTCATTGACGATTTTTACGACTTGCTGCCCGGGCGTGAGTGATTCCATGACCTCGCTGCCCTTGCATTTTTCGCTGATATTGGTCGTTAAGTCTTTGACCACTTGAAAATTGACGTCTGCCTCAAGCAAGGCCATACGAATTTCTCGCATCATTGCTTTGACGTCCGCTTCGCTCACCCGCGATTTTCCACGCATACGCGCGGTTATGTTTTGTAATTTATCGGAAAGACTTTCAAATAGTGCCATTTTTATCCTGTCGTAATTAAATAAGTGTTTTTATTTTTTCCAAAGCGTCCAATATTCTGAGTTCAGAGCTGTTTAGCTCTTGTTCCAGGTCTTCCACTGCATCGTTCAGGTTTTGGAAACGCTGCACGAGACCCATCTTGATTTCATAATCTGACAAAGCTTTTGTACCGTGACGAATATGTTCGTGGACCGCCTGCCTGCTGATTTTCAGTAAATCGGCAATCTCTGCCAGCGAGAGGTCCTCATTGTAGTAATACTCCAAGGCTTCTCTTTGTTTGCTTGACAGCAGCGCACCGTAAAAATCCAGTAAACGGCTTGTCTTCGTTGTGAGGTCCAGGTAATTTTTTTCAGCCATGTGGGAGATTTTAGCTTTTTCGTTTCACTCTGTCAAGTTACTTTATTGACAGTCTCCTCATTTTGTTTGTTTTTGGCAAAGCTGAGCATTAATATATATGCACCCAATGCGAGTAAACTCATACTCAACCACTGAGAAGTCGACAAGCCGAGCCAAAAGCCGCGATACGCATCCCCGCGCCAAAATTCGATCAGGAAACGCCAGCTTCCGTAGGCGAGAAGATAAATTGCAGTGCTTTGGCCTGTTATCCTGCGTTTAAAGACAGCGAGCAAAACCATACTCAATAAAAGATTGAAAATTGCTTCATAGAGCTGCACGGGCAGCAAGGGAATATTGTTCGGGGCGATAGGCGAATGCAAAAAGCTAAGTCCACAGCTATCACTGGGAACGCCGTAGCAGCATCCGACCGCAAAACAACCCAGACGTCCGAAAAAATGGCCCAAAGCCAAAGCGGGAGCGGCACAGTCCATAGCTGCGAGAAGCAGGATCTTGTTGTGTTTTGCCACAAGAACGAAGGTGATGAGGCCGGCAATCACACCACCGTAAAAAACCATGCCTCCGTTAAGTATAAAGCCCCAGAACAGATCAGGCCGCCCTTCCCTCCAGCTGCTCAATAAAAAATTAAGGCCGGTCAGAATAGACAATAGTTTCGCGCCGAGCATGGCGGCAATCAGCGTATAACTGGACAGAATAAATGAATCAAGGGGGTCAATGCCTCTGCTGCGCGTTGTGAAGTAAAAAAGCAAGCTTCCGCATAGGATTCCGACGACAATCATCAATCCATACGTGGGCAGGCTTATTTCGAACAAATGCAGGAAAGGCAGCATCTTTACTCCAAAAGGCTCGCCCCTGAAGAGCGAGCCCCTGATTTTCAACTATGATTTTAGAAGCACGTTGGATTACTTAAGGATTGAAGCCCTCAAGTGTTTCAAGCGCATCTTGAGCCAGACCGCCAAAGGAAGCATAGCAAGCGGCGCAAGCTATGGTAACGATGAGGCTGAGCACCAAACCGATGGCTCCACAGATGATTCCGGCCGTGGCCATTCCTTTACTGCTGGAAGATGCAGGCTGGGTTTTTATTTGTTTCAAGGCCATGGTTCCGGTGATGACTGCAGCGATGCCCGCTGCGATTCCCAGTATTCCCAGAATAATGCTGCCCGACAGAAAAATGAACACAACACTGACGATACCTGCAATCAATGAAACGAGCGCCAGAGTGTTGCTTGGGGCGACGTTGCCAGCTTGATTCGCTTGATACGGCGCGTTGTTGGCCTGGTTACTGTATTGGACAC